>CAKZUV010000017.1 GCA_937921555.1 uncultured Saprospiraceae bacterium | reverse complement strand
GGTTTGATATTTTATTAGAAGTGCCGAATTCGAAAAATGCGACAGGCGGCAGATTTTTTGGTTTCGTTTTTTTTCTGCAAAAAAAGGAACAATAAAAATAAATTTAAAAGTAAAATTTAAAAAATTGCAATCTGTTTGTTCTAGGGAAAAGTACCAGCAGTTTTTTCTGTTAATTGAACCCCTTAGCAAGAAGCATCTTTCAGAGACTTTTTTATTATAGACTAGAAATTTAACTCCTGATTCGCATTAATAATTTACTTCCTTAATGATGTTACATTTGTCCATTCTAATTATTATCCAATCCTGATTTTTGTAAAAATAATTTTGTTATGAAAAATATGATACTCTTTTTTTTAGTATTACAATCTATTGCAATAAGCTGCAGCTCCGGATCGTCGGATTCCGCCGTAACTAATTCGGAAAATGGGATCGTCGATCTGGACCCGGCCGCATTCAAAGCCAAAATGTCGGAAGCCAATACCATCGTACTCGACGTTCGCACACCCGCCGAAATTGCAGCGGGAAAAATACCGGGTGCTTTTGATCTGGACATCCAGAATCCGGAATTTAAATCACAGGTAGATAAACTGGATAAAGCAAAAACTTACCTGGTGTATTGTAAAAAAGGAGGGCGCAGCAGCCGCGCCTGTTCTATCATGGAAGAGGCCGGTTTTGAAAAAATTTATAACCTGAAAGGTGGCTACGAAGGCTGGAAAGAAGTAGAGTAGTGGACTTGAAAATGGTACCATCTCGAAATTTATAAAAGGATAATTTATACTGTTTCACTGTCTCTTTTACGACAGTTTTTCTACTCCGGGGAAAGCACCAAATTCGTTATAAATTGTTCTTTCTATAACCAAGAGCAAGTTCACCCAATAAATAGCCACAAAATAACCGCCCCGGACTTTTGCAACTTATTTGTAACTGCCTGGGTAAAATAAGTAAGATGAAATACCTGGATATTATTACCAACGCCTATACCAACTATGCCAGTTATCTTTGGCAGGAAATTACAAACCCCGGCTGGAACAATTATTTTTACTGGCTGATCCTGGTTTCGGTATTTTTCCTGGTTTTAGAAGTACTGATTCCCTGGCGGAAAGAGCAGCGTACATTGCGCAAAGATTTTTGGCTGGACGGATTTTATATGTTTTTCAATTTTTTCATCTTCTCTCTGATTATCTATCAGGCCGCAAGTGACGTAGTGGTCAACTTATTTAACGACGGACTAAAAGCACTGACCGGAGGCTTCGATCTGCAAGCCATTAATCCCATGCGGAATTTTCCGGTGTGGATGATATTACTGATCGGGTTTGTCGTCCGGGATTTTGTGCAGTGGTGGATTCACCGGTTGTTACACAAATCGCCACGACTCTGGGAATTTCACAAAGTACACCACTCGGTAGAGGAGATGGGATTTGCGGCGCATCTCCGTTTCCACTGGATGGAAAATGTAGTATACCGCGTACTGGAATATATTCCGCTGGCCCTTCTGGGAATTGGTCTGCACGACTTTTTTATCATCCATATTTTCACCCTCATCTGGGGACATTACAACCATTCCAATATCAGCATCAGCGGATACGTGACCGGCGGTTTACTGGGCAGTTTATTCGGAATACTGACGGCCTACGGTCTGCTGGATATCCCTGTAATGATCGAAATGGTCTGGTGGCAGAAAATGGCCTGGATCCTTTTCTTTTCACTGATTGGAAGTGTATTGTTGCAAAAAGTAATGAAATATATTTTCAACAGCCCGGAAATGCACATCTGGCACCATTCGTACGAATTGCCGGAAGATCGCCGGACGGGCGTCAACTTTGGACTGACACTCGCTATCTGGGATTATATTTTTGGAACCGCCTATATTCCTCATCCTGGCAAAGAAATCAAGCTGGGTTTTCCCGGAGTAGAAGAATTTCCAGGAGATTTTAAAGGGCAGGTTTTGCACGGGATAAAAGCGCCTAAGTAATTGGTTGTTTTTAATTTAATAAATTAATGGAAGCTTAGACAAGCCCTTAATTCGCATAACGTCCCCATGCAAACGCAGCAGGGGCGCATAGCCCCTATGGCCGTTTTGCATACTGTGTGTGCCAGGCTTCCTTTTTATTCAGATTTAATTTTTGCTAAATATTCTCGTGGAGTTAGAATGGATAATTCACTCTCTTTATAATCTTTTGTATTTCGAGTTATAATAATTTCGTGTCCAGATTCTACTGCACAAAAATTTTGAACGCTATCCTCAAAGTCCTTAAACTTTGAATTGGAAGCCTTATCAATTATACTTTGACCAATATTTTCCATACTCACTATTTTCAGGATTTTCTTGGTCTTCAAATCCGCTTTATTCTTATTTTCTAATCTCCCGATTATATAATTAATATTTGTGATACTGATTGGTGAGGTACAAAGTTTGGCTTCTGAATCAATTGATTTTTCGATTAAAGTTGCTATATCATCGGAGAAAGGTTCTCTATCAAGTAATAAATCGAGAAGGACATCTGAATCTAAAAATAGTTTTTTCATTTGCCCAAGTATTTTTCTATAAGAGCGTCTTGAAGAATTTCCTTATATGAGGTAAAATTCTTAGGTAATTTAACAGACCCTTTTAGTTCTCTTACAATTTTTAAAGATGTTTTTTTCTTATTTGATTTTTCCGCTATTGCAAGAGATTTTAAGTACTCTTCAACTATGTTTGATAAGCTTTTACCACTTGATTTAGCATATTTTTTAGCTTCTTCAATTACAACTTGATTAATTGATAATGTTAATTTAGAATTCATACGTAATTATTTTTACGTACAAATTTAATTCATTTTAATCATTTTTTCAATATTGTTTTTCTTTTTTTCTCTTTTCTTGCTTGGCACTAACTAATTTATCAACGGTGTCTAGCCTTGAGCGATATTCCGACAGCTTGCCTCGGAGAGCGTCATTGCAATACCTGACCAATATCCATTATCTACTCATCCTCATCCACTACCTCCACGACCGACTGTCGTCGACGGTCCACAATTAGCCGGGTAACATCCGGTCTGGAATAATGGCCCGTGGGATCGAAGTTTTGTCTGGCTTCGAGCACCCGGTTAATATTGATTTCTCCGATAATTACACCTTCGCGGTTGGCGATGGGTTCGATGATCCACTGTCCATCGGGTCCGGCAATACACGAACCACCGTTGGCTATAACGGAAGGCGCGTTGCCCAGTATTTTATTGAGATGCGGCGTGTGATCGGGAAAATCAATCGTACGCATCAGACCAGAAACAGAGACCACAAAAGACCGGCTTTCCAGCGCAATAAAACGGGTAATATCTTCCGTATTTCGGACCGAACCGGGCCACACGGCGATGTGCAGATTTTCGCCCATTCCGTAGAGGGCCGTCCGGGACAGCGGCATCCAGTTTTCCCAGCAATTAAGGCCACCGACGGTAAAACTTTCCAGCTCGTGTACACGCAATCCGTGTCCGTCCCCCGGCGCCCAGGTGAGGCGTTCTTCGTAAGTCGGCTGGAGCTTACGGTGGGTAGACTGGAGGATGCCATTTTTATCAATATAAGCCAGCGTACAGTACAAACTATGATTGCCACGATCTTTACCGCGTTCGATGATCCCCAGGTAAATAGCCATTTTGTATTGTCTGGCCAGTGCGGAAATATCCTTCAGGTCACCCGCTTCAATTTCTACGGCGTTGCGCATATAATGAGCGTGCAACTCCTTCTGCATCTGAGAATCAAAAGTCGCCCCGTCGGTCATGGACAACCAGAAAGGATAACCGGGCAGTATTCCTTCTCCGAAAACCAACAGATCACAATTTTCCTTTCCACCGTG
>CAKZUV010000016.1 GCA_937921555.1 uncultured Saprospiraceae bacterium | reverse complement strand
TTCCACTTAACCGAGAAGTCTTTCGCTGAATAAACTTACTGCTTCGCGCCAGCTCTTCCATTTCTGGACCTGAAAAACACTTTTCTAACTCAGCCAGCAGTCTCTTTGAATCAAAATTTTTTATATCCATTCCATCTTAACCTCGTTTTTTGTAAGTTTGTTTAATTAATAGCCTGACGGCTATGGAGTAGGCTCACCGATTATTTTGTTTTTCGGGGACGTTTAAAGATGGGAACGGTAGAACAAGGCTCACCGTACATAATACTTTGGGCGAAAGGCTGGAGCAGCCGGGTTAGTTCGACGTAGGCGCTGACGGGAACCGGTTTATTACTACAACCTTTGATGACAATTCTTTTTGCTTCGTATTGTTTTGCGTCAAAATTTAACAACGCACGTTGAAAAGCCTGCTGATAAAAAGCAGTCGCCTCTCCGTTAAAAACAGAACTTGCATACGGAGTAGCGTAGGCGGTTACCAGCATAAAGGCCCAAACCGGGACAATCGCATCCGTGGAGCAAAAAACGAGCAAGTGTTTGCCCTGGTATTGTTCCCAGTTATGTTCTTTGAGGCTGGCGCGAAAATCCTTCTCTTTGAGCATCAGCTCCATGTACAGATAATCCTTTATATCAAAAGCCACCAATTCTTCCGCCGGGAAAAAATCTTCCAGATTGATGGTAATCAGTCCACTGTTGGCGACCCGGTTGACTAAAGGTTTGTTATTTTCCATGATATAAATTAGTAGTTTGGTAATGTCTATTCCTCTTCACTTTTTGCGGCCGAGAAAATAGCATCCGGTGGCAATGGAGGAACCACTTTTTTAGATGGCGGTACCTCGTCAAAAATAGCCGCGACTGAAATACAGGTTTCTACAACGGCATCCATCAGCGGATCTTCGAGGGTATCACTGATCGCTTCTGCGTCGGACATTTCCACGCCGTCCATAGCCGGAGCGGGTAATACCACTTGTGGTGACAAATCTTCTTCATCAAACAGTCCAACTCCGGTCGTGATCACTGAGACGGCATTTTCGAAGACCGGATCGAGCTGGCCGACCACCAACTCCTGCCCGTTCATATCCAGTACAACAACGGGAGCCAGATTAAGGTTGCCAATTTGAATACCATGATTCCCTTCGTCCACCTCCACCAGCATGGATTCTTCGATGGGAGCGGCTTCACCGACCACATTATCCGGCAACCGGAAGTCCTTCGGTTTGGGTAATTCGTTCAGACTTTCCAGTCCAAAATAATCCATAAATTTCTCACTGGTACCATATAATAGTGGTCTACCCGGCCCGTCGCTACGGCCATTGATATCAACCAGCTCTTTTTCGAGCAGCTTTTGAATGGCATAATCACAGCTGACGCCTCTGATTTTTTCAATCTCACTCTTAATGACAGGTTGCTTGTAGGCAATAATGGAAAGTGTTTCCAGGGCTGCGCGGGACAACTGCTTTTTGGTCGTTTGCTTCAGCAAAGTACCAATTGTCTGGTGGTAGGCCCCCTTGGTCATAAATTGATAACCACCACTGACTGCCACCACTTCAAAGGAATAATCGTCCTGGAGATACCGATCTTTGATAGAATTGATGGCGGATTTGATATCCTGATCGGGAAAAGGGGTTTCGAAGGTTTCCTCCAGACACTCCTGAATTTCCTTGACGGAAAGCGGATTTGGGGCGGTAAAAATAAGGCCTTCGATGTGTTGCGCTAAATACTCCAATGCGTAATTATTTTTGTGAAATACTCCTGATATTTTGAGGGTACGAAGTTACGCAATAGTATGGAATTGACTGAACTTTAAGGAGAAATAGTTTTCCGGTTGGTTAATATTTGGATTTATGGAAATTTGATACTAATCAGAGGCCTGATAGAAGTGTTTGATTTTGCAGTTGAGGTTGCGCTTGCACTTGCGCTTGCGTTTGAAAAATTTTGTATTTAATGACGTTTAGTGCGCCGGCCAATAGTGTTTTTTCTTAAAAATCTACCGGCTGATTTAAAAAGGAACAGATCCACATTTTTTTTCAATAGCATTGGTGAGTTGCGGGTCTTGTAGTAAACGCTCAAAGGTTCGGCGGTTGTGGCGGGAATTTTTGGAAGAAGTAGTTTTCTGAAAGTAGAGTTGGGCCATTCCTTCAATACTCCGCTCCTTGTATACCTGATCAACAAAGCAGGTCAGTGTATTTTTGTCCATACCCGGATTATTTTCGAATAGCCGGGCGAGCACGCGATCCCGGTAACGGTTGATTTGAAATGGCGTAGGTTGTTGATAATCAATCTCACTGAGCGAAGGATTGCTGGGGACGTAAGTAATCAAAAATTCGTCTCCCTCTTCGAGCGGCATCCCATTGGGTAACAACTCGTTCAGCTGACTGGAATAGGTAGTTGCGGTAGCGTAGGATTTTCCGTTTACCACGAAATAATAACTGGCGTAGTCCACCGATTCATCTTTCGGAACGAGAATTCTGGCACTGACCTGTTGACCCGATTCTTGTAATTTGGCGGAAATATTTTTCTGATCGTTGTGACTCGTCCACTGGGAAATGGCAAAGATGGCAATTGTTACTACCAAAGCGAGGGTTCCCAGAAAAGCGATACTTTGCAGTAGATGTTGTTTTTCAAGTTTTTTACGGGCTCGGTTGCGGGGTGTATCCGCCTGATTGTCTATTTCAAAACTGTAGAAAAACTCATTTCCCTTCTTTTCAATGGAAATTTCGCAGAGTTGCTCATCAATAAAAATAGAATAGGTGGCGGTGTCAAGTACCTTAAAATCAATCAGGACTACCTTTGAGTTGCAGTGAACCACCAAATGACCGGTCTCCGCACCGTGCGCGAGGCCCACAAAGTGCTGCTTTCCATTATCCGCTAAATAAGTCCAACTGAGTTGATTCACTATACTAGTTTATATATTCATTACAAATATCATACAAGAAATACGAAAATTAGTTATTAATATTGGCAGACGCCTCTTGTTTAACGCAGAACAGAAAAAATGTAACGTATTGAGGTTATCCAATTTACAAAATAAATATCAAATATGACACCTTCCGACCGACAAGCTCTAAAGCAGAAAATTGAAGCAGCTATTGTTTCTACCACAGAAAAGGTAAAAAGCCTGGAAGAACTCACCAAGCCTATCTCGCCCGAAAATTCGATTGGGCGGGTCAGCCGGATGGATGCGATTAATAATAAAAGTGTGGCGGAAGCCAGTCTGCGCAGTACCCGGCAGAAATTAAGTAAGCTTAAAATTGCTCTTTCCCGGATAGATAATGAAGATTTTGGAAATTGTGCTTTCTGCAAAAATCCAATTCAGCCCGGCCGGCTGATGTATATGCCTGAAAGCAGCCGATGTATTCGCTGTGCAGATCGCTAATGGGCAAAAAAACAGGGTACAAACGTAAATGAATACGTCGCACCCTGTATAACCCCAAAAAACCAAATGAAAACAATCTACTTACCTCCTCCGAAAAGGAGGTAAAAAATATATCTTTAGCAGCGTTCTGCTTTTTTTATTTTAAAAATTATCGCTCTTACTTTTCATTAATCAATCCTGCTGCGCTAATTTCGGTATTTTGACGAGGTTAACTTTGAAAGTCACAAACCGAAGAAAAAATATTTCTTTTTTTGCTTTTTCCCATGATATTTCTAAAAGCGGTTAAAAATTTTCTAAAATTAACTGTAAATGGGAAATTCTCAACGTATATACGTAAAGGATTGATTTATAGATCACTAGCAGATAATTTTTTAATATCATTATCGTTCCGGAAGAAGTTTTGAGTTGTTTTTAAAACATTTTATTTTAAATATTGCTTAATTTTACGCATATTTGTACCGATATAAAGAATTGTTAAAATTTTCTAAAAAGTGTTAAAATTTTTAATTGGTGGCTAAAATCAAAAAAATATTCGCCTGCACTAATTGTGGTGCTACTTCGCCCAAATGGGTCGGAAAATGCCAGGCTTGTGACGAATGGAATACTTATCAGGAAGAGGTACTGGTAAAGGATACCAAGCAGGAAGTGAAAAAACGCGCCTGGAAGACGGAAGGATCCACCAGTATTGCGACCATTAAACCGGTGGTGCTCCAGGAAGTGAAATCCGGTAATACCCAGCGCCTCTCTACCGGAGATGGTGAGCTGGACCGGGTTTTGGGTGGAGGCATTGTCGCCGGGTCCATTACCTTGATCGGTGGACAACCCGGTATCGGAAAATCGACCCTCATGCTGCAACTGGCATTAAATATCGAGGCCAAAGTTTTATACATCTCGGGAGAGGAGAGTGAAGAACAGATCAAGATGCGGGCCGACCGGATCGGAGAGGTTATCTCCAACTGTTATATTTATACAGAAACCAATACGGGAAAAATTCTCGGTCAGGCACAGCAGTTACAACCGGATATTCTGATCGTGGATTCTATTCAGACCTTGTCTTCGCCGCACCTTGACTCCACGCCGGGAAGTGTATCGCAGGTACGGGACTGCGCGGGTGAACTGCAGCGGTTTGCAAAAGAAACGGGCATTCCGGTGATCGTGATCGGACATATTACCAAAGACGGAGCGATTGCCGGACCTAAATTACTGGAACACATCGTGGATTGTGTCTTACAATTTGAAGGAGACCGTAATTATACTTACCGGATTTTAAGAACGATCAAAAACCGGTTTGGGTCTACCGATGAAATGGGGATTTACGAAATGCAGGCGACCGGACTGCGGGAAGTGTCCAATCCTTCGGAATTGTTGCTCTCCCAAAACGAAGAAGAACTGAGTGGTATTACCGTAAGTGCTACGATGGAAGGGATGCGTCCCATGCTGATCGAAACCCAGGCCCTGGTCAGTAAAGCAGTATATGGAACACCCCAGCGTTCTTCGACGGGCTTTGACCTGCGGAGACTCAGTATGATTCTGGCAGTACTGGAAAAAAGGTGTGGTTTTCAATTTGGACAGATGGATGTGTTTTTGAATATTGCCGGAGGAATCAGGGTCGATGATCCGGCGATTGATCTGGCGATTTTGTGTGCATTGATTTCATCGTTGCAGGATATTTCGGTGCCGGGGGATGTTTGTTTTGCGGGAGAAGTAGGATTGTCGGGGGAGATTCGGGCGGTCAGCCGCGTCGATCAGCGGATTCAGGAAGCGGACAGACTGGGATTCAGCCGGATTTTTATTTCAAAATACAATACCAAAGGACTGGATTTTGAACGCTATAATATTAAAATTCAAACAGTCGGAAAGATCGAAGAGTTGTACCGGATTCTTTTTGAAGATAACTGACCGATCCCGACCATTAGGAGGGTGACGTACGACAGTACGTCAAGGGAAGGCACCGCAAAAGCGGACGGGCTGGAAAATAGCAAAGTTGAAATGATGAGGAAAAGTACTGCGATATGATAGCGAACTAAAGTGAACAGACCGTAAAAAAAATCAATTTAGTGAGAGTAGGTTAAAATCACTAAAAGAAAATTCAAAAGCATCAATAAGTAATCACCCGTCTTACCACCAGTAAAATCATACAGATAAAAATCAGAATCAAAGCTGCCAACGCGCCCTGGTTCTCCATTCCGTACAATCCATCTTGTAATTTATTCCACATACTGTACAGCAGGATGATGGAGAGTGGAATTCCGATTATTCTTTTTAATAAAACCATGGTGTAAAGTTAGGCAAAAATGGTGCCTTGAGGTTGTCGCACACCCGATATTCCGTGGAGATTCTTTTTTAAAGCTATAAATCATCGCTTTTTATCGTTGTCCAGGTGGCTTTAACCAATCGTTAACCCGAATTAACATTCTACTAAGTTTATTATCTGAATCTAATGTGTTCTTTTACTTTCGAAACGTAAAACCCCTTTATTATATAAGAAGTTGTAAACACACTTGATGATGCTTTATAACATCCAAAGAAATCAACTTCATACTTTTCATACTTTGTTTAAACTGTGGGATGCATAACCAAAAAGTCGTAAGATCAGGGAGGAATTTCAAACCAAAATTACTGATTGTATAAGCTTAACTTACCAGGTGACGAAAAACTGATTTTTACGGCCATCCCAAAACGCGGAGAATTTTTCTCCCCCAAAAACAGGAGACAGCCCATTGAAAAATGGCTGTCTTTGTTTTTTTGTTCATTCGTTTGTTCATTTGTTTGTTTGGACGTCCCGTCCAGTTATTCGTTTGTTTGGACGTCCCGTCCAGATACAAATCCACAAGCCACTGTTCGTCCGTACGTTTGTTTGGACGTCCCCGTCCAGATACAAATCTCAAACCACTGCTCGTCCAGATACTACGTCCAAATACTACGCACAACCACAATACAATTTAACCCTCCTTATCCAGCCATCGAATCATCGGTGGAATCAAAAATAAATCACTGATAATCGCACTAACCAGCGTCAAACTTATCAGCAACCCAATATTTACGCTCGGCGGATGAATAGAAAACAACATCACCAAAAATCCAAAAAATAAAATAATAGAAGTCAGACAGATGGCCTTTCCCGTCTCCAGGAAAGTAATGTGTAAAGACTCCTCCACCGATTTCCCGTTATTACGACTCAATTTATATTTACTCAAAAAATGAATCGTATCGTCCACCGCAATTCCAAAAATCACCGCAAAGACAATCGAAATACCCGCGTCCAGCTCTATCCCTAAAAAACCCAGCAGCGCCCCCGCCATTAAAAGCGGAAAAACATTCGGAATTAAAGAGATGATCACCATTTTTATATTTCTGAATAACAATGCCATTAGTAAACTTACAATCAGAATGGCAACACCCAGTCCACCGATCAGACTCCGGCGAATATATTCGGCGTTTTTATCCAGTACCAGTCCCGTTCCGGTTTGTTTATATTGCACGATCTCCGGATTAGCATTGGCGGCAATCCAGCGGTCAATCTCTTTACTGATAATCTGAATACTGTCGGCACCCAGATCCAGAATTCTGCTCGTAATTCTGGTTTTCTTCTGATCCTTGCTTAGTAAAATACTGATTGAATTTTCCGGAATTTTATCCGTCATTTTTTTATAACGTAAAAAAGTTTTTTCAGAATCGGGCATCTTATAGGCGCTGCTGCGATTCCCTTTTTCCATTTGATGGATACTTTTATAAACGCTCGTCAGCGAATTGACGCCACCCAGAGTCTTCAACGAACGCAAATAGGTTTCTAATTTATCCACTTCCATCAACACCTCGTAGTCGTCCGCCCGGTAATCTCCCTGTGCGTAAACGGCCACTTCCAGCGGACGAAAACCCGTTAATTCTTTTTCAAAAAACTGAAAATCAGTAGTAATCTTTTCTCCACGGGGCAAATTTGATTCAATACTATAATTGGTAGACACCAACGAAATTCCCCACGCACAAAGCGCTGTGACAATGATGGTTCCGACAAGAATACTTCCCTGCCGGTCGCGTGTCACCCGATAAGCTTTTTCCATCAGATTTTCCCAGAATAGCTGTGATTTTCCGATTTTCATCAGCTTGTCCGTTCCAAATAAAACGAGGAGAGAAGTCGTAAAAAAGATGACCGTGATGTAAGCAACGATCACGCCAATGGCCGCGTTCATTCCAAAATCCCGGATAGGAATTACCCGGCTGGACATCAGCGTCGCAAAGCCCACCGCGGTCGTCAGTGAAGTCAGTAACGTTGCCATTCCAATCTCCCGGATCGTAGTCTGAATGGCCGTACTCCGGTCAAACCCTTTCCGTAATTCGTCGATGTATTTGGACATAATGTGAATGACATCCGAGGTTCCGACGATGATCATCAAAACCGGATAGAGTGCGGCCATCGCATTGAGTTCACGGCCCGTGAGACCGATAATACCCATAAACAAAAGCAGTCCCAGACCGATTGAAACCATCGCAATTAAAATGCCTTGCATCCGGCGGAAAATCCAGAATAAAATGATCGTTACCAGAATACCAGAAACGATGGCGGAAACCATGACTTCCCGTTTTTGCATACGGACCATTTCTTTTTGAAAATAGGCGGGACCGAGGAGGTGATAACTGTCAAAATTATAGTTGGCCGCCAGCGTGTCGATGGCGTTGACCAGTTCGGCGGAAGCATCCAGGTCGAGGATGTCTTCCGTTTTTAGTGCGACGACCAGCGCATCCCCTTTTCGGGAAATTAAGTTGCCCGCGAACCGTTCGTCGCCCATGATCCGGGATTTGTCTTTTTCGTATTTTTTGGGATTGTTGCGATGGATTGCTGGAACCGTAGTAATCGCAAATGGGGTTTTCAGCGGATAGGAAATAGTAGTCAGTGAAACAGACTCAGTCGCGTGCGGAAGTGATCTTCCTTTGATAGTAAATTCGTGTACATCGTTTAAAAACTGTTTTTCAAAAACACCTTCGTTGCGCTTAATGGCGACCATCAGAAAGTTAACATCCGTCCCGAATTCGTCCACAAAATCCCGGTAGTATTCCAGATCTTCGTCTCCTTCCGGGAAAAACTGTTCCAGCGAAAATCCAAATTGTAATTGGAAAGTAAAAAATATACTGATCACTCCCAAAAGTCCAAACAGAATAATATAATTACGTTGTGGTCGAATCATAGTGTAATAGGGTCAAAACAAAAAAAGTAATATCGGCGGAGTCATAAGCCACCGATAACAATATCAATACTAACCGATTTTTTACCAAATGGTTGGTTCCCTTGCCTGGTTTATCCCGTGATTCTACAACTTCCTTAATAAATCGGGAATTTCTTAAATACATATACGCAATCTTTTGTACCTTTCCTCATACTACTGAACATTTGCGGGTTTGGCGCTACTCTTTCAGGAGGCTTGGAGGCAGAAAAGGGTAAAATATTCAGTAGTATGACTTTCTATTAGAAAACATCTACTATGATACCATTGACTTTTATATTAGCCTTTAACATTTTACTCGTCGGAAAAATAATGGTCGTCATCATTATTGCCGGATTTATGCCTTTGAGCGCCTTTTCTTTTTTTAAATCCATGTTGCCTAAAAAAGAAGAAGATTATCAGAAGGCGATGAATGATATGGGCATCAATACGGCCAAGCGGGTGCGGGATGTCTACACCCCAATTCGATATCTGCTTCCGGTTTCTTTTGTTACCCTGATCTGTTTGTTGGCCGCTGGCTTTTTTGCCTTTACCAATAGTTTTGAAGGCGAAATTGGAGACAGTCTGATTCTGACAGGTGCTTTTTTTGGCGATGCCAATGTGGGGTTAATCCGTCAAAGTCTGGCCGTGGTGACTTACGCATTTTTAGGAAGTTTTATCTGGTCTTCCTTCGCTGTGACGGTTCGGTTATTCTCAAAAGATCTGGTTCCCAGTGTTTATTACCGGGCGGGTATCAGAATGATTCTGGCGGTTGTGATTGCGCTGATTATTTCTTTTTTAATTGGAAAAGAAGGAGCGACCAATGTATTTCAGTTTAAATCCTCCCTCGTTGCGATTGCCTTTCTGGCGGGAATGTTTCCGGAACGTTTTTTACAATATCTGATTAATTTATTTAAAAAATTCGTCGATCCCGATGGCCTGAATACCAACGAACTTTCACTTTACCGGATCGAAGGAATCACCATGTCTCAAAAAGAAAGACTGGAAGAAATCGGCATCACCAACGCCCAGAATCTGGCGACCTACAGTCTGACCCAATTGTGTATCGAAACGCCTTTTGAATCCCGTACCTTGCTGGATTGGATCGGGCAGGCGAAATTATTATGTTATTTAAAAATGGACATCGACAAACTCCGGTCCGTAGGAATTCGCAGTGTTTTTGACCTGGTAAGTGTTCGCCGTTCCGATAATGAAATCGGATTTATTGCAGATGCTGCCGGAATTTCAGAGACACTGCTCAAAAATGTAAACGATCAGGTGCTTTCCGACCGCGGCATTCTCGCCCTGGCAGGTTTTCAGGAAGGAGTCAATACCCCCGAACCCGAAGAAAATAAGGTGCCCGAAGCCAATCTGCCCGTGGGAGAAAGGATTGACGTCTGACAATTGGCTGGCTGCCCGGGTTAGCGCAATTTTTTTAAAATTTTACGAATGAGAAAAGCCAACCAGCCAAAAAAAGCGGATTGGCATAATTTTTACATTAAAAATAATATTAAAGTGTTAAATTGATCTTCATACCCATGATACGAACCTATTTGTACGTTTACATTAAACACTAATAGGACTAAAATGAGACTATTTCTGATCTTTTGTATCCTTATTGGACTATTTCAACTTGCCTTGGAACCCATCCACGCACAAGCTCCTGCCGGAGTGGTGCGGGAAAATATTATTCCCAATCCCAGTTTTGAAAAATACGCCTCGACGCCGATTGGCTGGTTTTATAAAGGAAAACATTTCACCTCCGTGATGAAATACTGGAAAGCGCCTACCGGTGCTTCGCCCGATATTTTTGGACCCAAAGTCCGGGTGCCCGCGCAGTGGGCCGAGAAAGGTTTTGGCGAGCAGGGAGCGCACAGCGGTGTTTCGATGAGTGGAATTACCGCTTATGGTTGTGAAAACGGAAAACCGCACTGCCGGGAATATATCCAAATTCAGTTGAAAGAACCGCTCGTTCCGGGACAACAATACTACGCCGAGTTTTGGGTAAGTCACCTGCCCCGTTCGCTGAGAATTAATAATCTGGGTATGTATTTTTCTGAAAAAGCCATCGGTGAAATTACCGCTACTCCGCTAGAATATCATCCACAAGTGGTGACCGAAGCGATCATCGATCAGCGCAATAATTCCTGGATCAGAATATCGGGTAGTTTTAAAGCCGAAGCGGAAGCAGAACACGTGACGATTGGAAATTTCTTCTCCGACGAAGAGACAAAAACGCTGAAAACACATTCCAATAGTCTGCCGTATGCCTACTACTATATCGACGATGTGATGGTCGTCAAACAGGACCCGATCATCAACGTTCCCGTCAAGGAAAACGACCTTTGCTGCATCGAAGTGGTAAAGGGAGAGACCATTCAGTTAAAAAATATCTTTTTTGATACCGCTGAAAATGAATTGTTGCCCCGCTCCTACGTAGAGTTGAAAAAACTATTGGAGCTGATGAAAAACCGGCCCAATATGAAAATTGAAATCAGAGGTCATACCGACAATATCGGCGATCAGGAATACAATCTTTCGCTCTCTACGCGCCGCGCCGCTGCCGTCGTTTCCTACCTCAATAAATACGGTATTCATCCGGACCGGACAAAGTTCAAAGGCTTTGGTAGTCAGCGTCCCATTGCGGATAATTATACGGAGACGGGTCGTCAGCTGAACCGGAGAGTAGAGTTTTTGGTGCTGGAGGAGTAGGGATTGGTTGATCGGGTGGATTGTTAATCAGGTATCGGTTGATCAGTTATTTATTTTAGAAATGGTTAGTTGGATGCTTCCAGCGTTTCTCTTTCAAAATTTGAATAAAAAAAACCGCATATTTCTCCTGTCCGTTTATGTGTCGTCTTAAGCATAAGCGTCTTCTTTTATCGTATGGTCATACGCCATTCTGTTTAGACAAACTCTTAGTTGAGATTGGTCTGGTTATTTGTATCTGCATTTTACTTCCCTTCTGCTATACTGCGATAGCTTATACTTTCTGCTGTCTGTAGATTTTTTTCCCGTTTACACGTCTGATCATTTCTATTACATGTTATTTGCAATATCTGCAACAGAAATGAGTGCATTATATTTTTTTACAAAATTTGTCAAAGAAATAATACGATTTACAAAAAATGAAACAAATTTCATTTTTAAACACATGATCTTTGGTGTATTGAATGAACATACTTCAAACATCCTTTTATGAAAAATGTAATCTACTTCTTCCTGTTCCTTATATCACTCTGCTGCTTTTCCTGTAGTAAAGACAGCATCGACCCCTTCCGCGTCATCGACGCCGCGACCAAAGAACCTATCGCCAACGCCACGGTCGCCCTCTTCGAAAAAGCAAGCAATGGCATCTTGTCTTCACCCAGTCGTACCCTGGTAGAAATAGTAGAAACCGATGCAGAAGGCGGCTATAATTTCACCTATTCCCTGTCGGGTGACCGTACTTACGATGTAAGCGTGGACGCAGATACCTACTGGCAAAGTACACGGAACAGCTATCCCAGAAATCCTACGATTGAGATGGATCCGGAAGGGTATGTGAAAGTGAAGGTGATGAAATTGGACACGACGGAGTTCGCTACCATATACATAAATAGTACTGTAAGCATGAGTTTTAGTGGACTTGAGATTGATACTTTTTTTATTGATACCAATAGAGAGAGTGTTCAATAAACTGTGTCTCAAAATAATCATTAAATTAGAGACATGAAAAAAGAAGAAGTAAAAAACAAAGAAATCCATTTAATTGAGAAAGAATTAGGTTCGGATTTGACAAAAGAGTACGATACGATCGTAAAAGGACTGATGGCTGGAAAAGGGCTATTTGGAACTGAGGGATTATTAAAACCACTAATCGGTAAGTTTGTAGAAGCAGCGCTTGCGGCAGAATTGGAGAGTCATCTGGAAGAAGAATCCTTGGATAAGTCTGCAAAACCAAATAAGAAAAACGGTAAACAGACTAAGAGATTACGAACCCAGTCAGGAGATATAGAGATAGGTTATAGTCGAGATCGAACTGGAAGTTTTGAACCTATCACGGTAAAAAAGCGACAGCACGAGTTAAATACCGGGTTTGATAATCAAATATTAGAACTATATGCGATGAGTAATTCAATTGGAGATATTCGACTTCATTTGGAGAAGATGTATGGTACTGAGATGAGTGAAGGTCGGATATCAGCAGTAATAAATGGGACATGGGAAGTGGTAGATCAATGGCATAAACGCCCAATAGCTGCCTGTTACGTAGTGATGTTTTGTGATGCGATTCATATTTCAGTATGTCGAAATGGACACTATTCCAAGGTGGCTGTATACGTAATGTATGGTGTTTCCACAGAAGGCAGAAGAGAGATTATAGGAATCTATGTAGGCCAAGGAGGAGAAAGTGCTACTGAATGGGGTCGTTGTCTGGAGGACTTAAAAAGTAGAGGTTTACAAGATTGTTACATATTTGTAGCGACGGTTTAGCGGGCTTAAAAGAGGTGATAAGCGCTGCCTTTCCACTAAGTAGTATCCACCGATGTATCGTTCATAAAATGCGAAATTGCATGCGACTTATCGATGATAAAGACAGTAGAGAAGTAATTAGAGATCTTAAAGGAATTTATACAGCGGTGAACGAAAATCAAGCACGACAACGCCTGGAAGATTTTGGTTCAAAGTGGAATGGAAAGTACGATTGCATAGTAAACCTTTGGGAAAAGGACTGGACTGAATTGATGGGCAGTATGAATCTGGGGGTAGAACTCCGAAAAATAACTTACACTACCAATGCGATCGAAAACCTCAACAGAGAGATACGACGAGTAACCAAAACGAAAGGTGGCTGGACTTCAGAAAAATCACTACTCATCCAATTACATTTATCATTGGAACGCAAAGCAAAAAGTTGGAATAAAAAAGTACGTGGTTGGGCGGCCATCCAGAGAGAGCTTATAGAGGCTTACGGTGAGCGATTTACTAAACATTTAAATTAACTAGACACAGTTATTTGAACATTCCCCAATAGAGGCAACAAAACAATTGATTATGTATGGGGAGTTGGAACAACAACTTATCGAGGAGATGAAATCTTTGTCCTCCCCCACGATACCACCACTTTTGAAATAATCTTCTAACAAAAAAAGCGATTAGCCACAACGACTACGTCTATTAAGTTTTAAAATCAAAAACATCATGAAAAATATCTTTTATTTCTTCCTCTTCCTCTTCCTTAGTCTTTGCCTCACCGCCTGCACCAAAGAAAACCCCCAAACCCAACAACAGGTCATCGACTCCATCACCAAAGAACCCATCGCCAATGCCAAGGTACAACTGACCATCGACGAATCGGGCGGTATCTGGAGTGGTAGCTCCCGCAGACTGGTCGAAGAGGTTTATACAGACGACGAGGGTAGATACGAGTTTACCGAATCTATCAATACCGGTGACGGTTATTACGAGCTGTTTGTCTTCGCAGATCGGTACTTTGATATTACGAGCGGGCAGGGGTATGACCAGAACAGATTGGTGGAGTTGGTTCCGGAAGGGTATTTGAAATTACGAATACTCAAATTGGATACAATGGAGTTCGTGAGTGGATCTGTAAGAGTTGGGACAGAAGGAGCCCAAGAGTTTTCCGGTTACAAAATTGATACTACTTTTTTGGGAATTAAAAAAGCAGGTAGTTCAGAACAATTAGGCTATTGGGTAAGACGTAATGGGGAAAGTCAGCGATATTTAACAGAAGATAGTTTATTCATTCCCAGACATGATACTATTAATTATGAAATAATTTTCTAAATATATCGAAGAGGTCTCTTATTCAAAAGGGACTATTCAAAATATTTTTTTGGAATTGGCAAGCCTTGCAACAGCAAAGCCAGCCACTTCTTTGTATTATTTAACCATTAAAATTTTATCACATGAAAAATACATTCTACCTCTTCCTCCTCCTCTCCCTCTGCTGCTTCTCCTGTAATAAAGACAGCACTAACCCCTTCCGCGTCATCGACGCAGCGACCAAAGAACCCGTCGCCAACGCCACGGTCGCCCTCTTCGAAAAAGCAAGCAATGGCATCTTGTCTTCACCCAGTCGTACCCTGGTAGAGATAGTAGAAACCGACGCAGAAGGCGGCTATAATTTCACCTATTCTTTGGCGAGTGACCGTACCTACGATGTAAGCGTGGACGCAGATACCTACTGGCAAAGTACACGGAACAGCTATCCCAGAAATCCTGCGATTGAGATGAATCCGGAAGGGTATGTGAAAGTGAAGGTGAGGAAGGTGGATACGACGGAGTATGCTGAAATCTCTATTAATACTGCTTCTGTTTCATTAGGAAATATCCAATTTTCAGGAAATGAAATAGACACAGTTTTTACTGATACTTATCGAGGAGGAAAATCTCTTAATTTTACATGGTGGATAACCATAAATAATGTGAAAGAACGAACCATTGGTGAAGATATCTACTTCCCTCCCCACGACACCACCACCTTCGAAATAATCTTCTAACAAAAAAAATGCGATTAACCGGAACAAATATTCCCTATTAACTTTTTTTCTAACAAAAGTCTACACTACTATTTTTTAGTTGATGAATACTATGAGGAGGTCGTCCGTGGCAGCATCATTCGCCATATCCAAAACCCACAAACCCACAAACCCACAAATCTGCAAATCCACCAATCCACCAATCCAAAAATCCGCACATCCATCCATCACCGCCTCGGCTTATACTTCGATCCATCCAGAATTTCCTGTCCGTTTTTCATGTTGAGTAACATCGCAGGAGTAACTTCCGGATGACGTTTCATGTACGCTTTGACGATATTCCAGCCTACCCAGTTCGCCGTTCTGCCCGGTGCCTCGGGGGGCATTCCCGGTGCGTTCGGGCTGTAATCGATCAGCTTTCTGATGTCTTTGTAACGCGTTGCGTACAGCAGGTCTTCACCGATAAAATGCGACCAGATTTGTAACTCATTTTCTTCCAGCCACTCCACCTGTGTGCCCGTATATTGCAATAAAATACTATCAGCGGTGTATGGCAATAACAAGTCCAATACATAATATTTTCTACCATTGTGAATCATGTAGTCAATCAACCGGTCGCCCTCAATCTCTCCGACGAGATCGCCCGCTACCGCTTCCATCGTTTTGCTGACCAGATGTTCTTTGTTCATGGAACGCCGGATGTACGCCGGAAAAAAACTGGGATTATAGCGGGGATAATCACTTCCTAAAAAAAAGTCGAGTCCGATGCCGACCATGTCATCGGCCACAAAATTCCCCAGAGAATATTCGGAAAGGTAGGTGATGATTTCCGGAAGTTTCGCATCGGGAAAATGATATTTATAATATTTAAAAGCCTGATTCAAATCCTCCTTGTAGACTGAAAAATCTCCTAACACAATCTGCGTCGTATCATAAAGCTGCCGGATTTGAGGAGTCCTGATAAACAGATCAAAAATCTGGGGATTTTGTAACGCGGGAATGATCCTGGACAAGTAGATGTCACGGAAAAAATCAGGATACAGTGAATCCAGTTGCTGCATTCCTGCCAGTGTATTCGTGGTATCGACGCTGAAGAGATCTTTTTCAAAATGTTTGAATCTAAGATCCGTTTTAATATTAGAAACATCTGGAATATGCTTATTTTTGTCTTCAAAGCAGGAAGACAGGCAGCATGCACATACGAGGAGGAAAAAAAACAAGAAATAGCGCGGGGTGGAAAACATATTTGGATGGTGTTCGTTTGCGAGTAAATGAAATAATTATAAAGTTGTGTGACAAGCACATAAAAAATCAGGAGGATAACTTACTTGAAGTTTTTTAACAACTTCATTATTCAAAACTACTAATAATGAAAAAAATTGTATTCTTATTCAGCATCTTATTGCTGACCGGTATGGATTTATCTGCACAATCCGAATATCGGTTTGGTTTTCAGTTGAGTCCCAATTTTACCTGGATTGGTAATAATGAAAGAAATATTAACGGAAATGGTAGCAACCTGGGACTTAAAGTCGGCGTAATCGGAGAAAAATTTCTTTCCGCTCAGGACAATTATTTACTGACCTTCGGGATTGGTTTTGCTTTCAATCAGGGTGGAACCCTCAAGCATGATATTGGCGGAGACTTCTGGGTTAATTCCCTGGATGAAACTGACCCTTTACGAATCGGTGGTTTTCCGGATGGGGTAAATCTGAAATATGGTATTCAGTACATTGAAATACCGATTGGTCTCAAGATGCGAACCCAGGAGTTTGGTTATTTACGATACTACGTCGAACCAGCATTTACACTGGGAATTAAAAGCCAGGCCAGAGGATCGGTCGATGGAGTTAATAATTTTTCAGCCGAAGATATAGATATTAAAGAAGACGTGGCATTTCTTAATCTGTCCCTCGGAATAGGCGCCGGAGTAGAATATTCCATCGGTGAAAACTTGTCCCTCATCGGAGGATTGGCCTTTCAGAGTGGATTTACGGATATCTCCAGTAATGACGGATCTCAAAAAGAAGCGGGTCAGGAACCGACAGCCGAAGATTCCAAGGCTAAAATCAACAGTTTGACCATCCGAATTGGCGTAATGTTTTAATAATAAACGAAAATATAAATTGGGTGACAATACTAAGCGTACGAAAGCACGCTTAGTATTGTTTTTCCACCCTAAACCTATTACCTTTGCATGAATTTTTCAGCAGGGGTTTCTTTTTTTAGATATTATCACTTTAAAGTGAATCTAATAAACTGATAATCACGTTATTAAAATCTCTGGTATGGGTATTTGCTGCTGATATTGGGATTCGATTTTTAGTAAAACAAAATAAAACTTAAGATACGTATGGCTCTGATCGGACAAATTAGAAAAAACAGTTGGTTACTTATCCTGACCATCGGACTTGCACTGGCTGCATTTATTATCATGGATATGTCTTCCGGCGATAAAAGTATATTCGGCTCTTCCCAGAATATTGCCGGTACCATCGAAGGCGAAAAAGTAGACTGGGGAGAATTTAACCGGGCTGAAAATATCCTTTATGCCAATTCCAGTGGCGATGTATTTGCCCGTCGGGCGGGTCTGTGGAATTATTTCGTAGAAGACAAACTGATAAGAAAGGAAGCGGAAGCCATGGGGCTTGGTGTTGGTAAGCAGGAATTGTTAGACCTGCAATTCAGTCCCGACAACCGAAAACTGAGTCCGCTCATCTTACAGCGGTACACCAATCCATCTACCGGACAGATTGATCGTCAGCAATTGACTGAAATCAAGACTGCCATTGAAAACCGGACCATCACCAATCCTGATTTTAAGACCCGTTGGGGATATCAGGAGAAAGAAATTATCAAAACTTCTTTGCAATCAAAGTTAGAAACACTGGTTGCCAAATCAATTTATACGCCTGGCTGGATGGCCGAAATGATGTATAATAACGACGAACAGAAAGTAGATTTTCAGTACGTTAAGGTTCCCTTTGACAATATTGATGACAGTAAAGTAACGCTCACAGATGCGGACTATACCAGCTACATGAATGAAAATAAAGCATTGTTCCGTCAGGACGAGGAAACCCGTAAAATAGATTACGCTGTTTTTGAAGTAAAGCCAACCGTGGAGGATGAAAATAAAATCCGCAGTGAATTGGGTGCATTATTACCCGAATTTGCGACGACTTCGAATGATACTACCTTTGTAGAAAATAATTTTGGAACCATCAGTAGTGTTTACCAAAAGAAATCTACACTGAATAATCTTTACGCGGATACGCTTTTTCAGGTTGCACCGGGTACGGTAGTTGGACCTTACAAAGATGGTAACGCTTTTGTGGCTGTTAAAGTAATTGACCGGAAGGTAGTTCCCGATTCAGTTCGTTCGCGCCATATCATTGTTCAGGGTAATGATCAGGCAAGTTTCAATCGTGGCTATCTGCTGCTGGACAGTCTGAAGAACCTGATCGAATCCGGAGCAGAACGCTTTGATTCGCTGGCCGCAAAATACAGCCAGGGACCGTCGAACGTCAAAGGTGGCGATCTTGGATTTTTTGGTGTCAATGCTATGCCTACTTCCTTTAACGATCTTATTTTCTACCAGGCGAAGAAAAATGAGTTAAATATTGTGGCAACACAAGCTGGTTTGCATCTGGTAGAAGTGACCGATTATAAATTTTTGAACAACGAAGAAGGCGTTAGAGTTGCTACGCTCAGACAGAATATTGTTCCAAGTGAAGAAACCATCAGTGCCGTCAATTACAAAGTACTGGAGTTTGTTGGTAAAAACACTTCCGTCAACGATATGGTAACCGCAGCGCAGGCTGATCCGTCAATTATCATCGAAACTTCTCCTCCGGTTACGAGTAGCGGATTTACCCTGGGAACCCTGGGAGGCGGACAGACATCGAGAGATATTGTTAAATGGGCTTTTGAAAATGCCAGTGTAGGCGAAGTATCCTCACAAGTATATACTTATCAGAATGCTGTTGATTTTTATGATGAAAAATTCGTGGTAGCAGGTCTGAGAGCTGTGCAGCCCGCCGGAATGCCTTCTGTAGATTTCGTAAGAGGTGATATTGATGCCCAGGTAAGAAACTACAAAAAAGGACAGATGCTGATGGAAGAGATGAAAGGTAAAGATTTGAACGCCATCGCCAGTGCTTACTCCGGAACGGTAGAAACAGCCACAGATCTTAATTTTTCCTCCTCGGCCATTCCCGGAGCCGGAGCAGAACCAAAAGTTATTGCCAGTGCATTTGCATTGTCTGAAAACCAGGCATCCGCTCCCATTATTGGTAATAGTGGAGTATATATTGTCAAGCCTACGCGAAAAACAACCGTTGGGTCAGCATCTAATCTCATAGATGTAAAGAAGAGGACTAACACGGCCATGCGTAATCAGGTCCGGGGACAAATAGTAGAAGGGCTTAAAAAGAATGCAGAAATTACCGATAATCGGTCCAGAGTTTATTAGAAACCAAAACATATATTAAAATATATAATTTTGGTACGTAATTTGAACTCAAAAAGCTAATTCCCCTATAATCTGAGGAGTTAGCTTTTTTTTTATATTTTTGTAAAGATTACAACTGTTATATTATTTTAAATAAATTAGCAGAAAGTAACTTTCCACAAATAACTGATTTTAAGAAACATTCTTTCCAAGCCTATAAATGTCGGTAATGTACCGGGGGTTTCCTATTGGCCAAAAAATCAGTGAAATATAACTAAAAAAGTAAAAAAGAAACAACAACTACCTGGTTCTAAATCAGGTGTTAAATTTATTTCATTCACCATCATAAATTATTAAAGATGAACATAGCAGTCGTTGGCACTGGGTACGTTGGACTAGTAACGGGTACTTGTTTTGCCGAAACCGGAAACAATGTCATTTGCGTTGATATTGATGCAAAAAAGGTTGAGCGAATGCGGAACGGAGAAGTTCCCATTTTTGAACCAGGTCTGGAACTTCTTTTCGAAAGAAATACCAAGCAGGGCCGCCTTTCTTTTACTACCAATTTGGCGGAAGCCGTTAAAGATGCCAAGATCATCTTTTTGGCCTTACCGACGCCTCCGGGAGAAGACGGATCAGCGGATCTTTCTTACATCCTTGGCGTAGCAAGTGACCTTTCAGGTATTATTACCGATTATAAAGTAATTGTAGATAAAAGTACCGTTCCCGTGGGAACTTCTGAATTAGTACACGAACGTCTGGCCAAACATTTGGATACCAGTTTGTTTGACGTGGTCTCTAATCCTGAATTTTTACGTGAAGGCGTTGCCGTTGATGATTTTATGAAGCCGGACCGGGTAGTAATCGGTACCAGCTCCGAAAAAGCGGAAGCAGCCATGAGAAAATTATACGAACCATTCGTTCGTCAGGGAAATCCGATCATCTTTATGGACGAGCGTTCCGCGGAGATGACTAAATATGCGGCCAATTCTTATCTGGCCACCCGAATTTCTTTTATGAACGAAATCGCTAACCTTTGCGAAAAGGCAGGTGCGGACGTTGATAAAGTACGGAAAGGAATGGGTAGCGATAACCGGATCGGGAAGCGTTTCTTATTTCCGGGTGTTGGATACGGTGGAAGCTGTTTTCCAAAAGATGTACAGGCATTGCATCGTACAGCCGGACAGCACAAGTATGATTTTAAAATTCTGAACTCCGTGATGGATGTTAACCAGATTCAAAAGACTGTTTTAGCGAAGAAAATCAAGCGTTTCTTCGGAGCGGATCTGGCTGGTAAGACTATTGCCATCTGGGGATTAGCATTTAAGCCAAATACGGATGATATCCGCGAAGCACCCGCACTCTATATCATGGAGGAATTGCTGCAGGCTGGCGCTAAAATCAAAGCGTTTGATCCGGAAGCAATGGAGCATATCGGACAAATGTTCGGTGATCGAATTACGCTGGTAGATAGTCAGTACGAAGCGCTGGAAGGTGCAGATGCGTTGGCCATCATTACCGAATGGAGCGTATTCCGTACGCCGGACTTTAAGAAGATCAAAGACATGGTATCTACCAAAGCGATCTTTGATGGTCGTAACCTGTACAGCCTTGAAAGCATGAAAGAACATGGATTCCACTACGAAAGTATCGGAAGATCTATTGTTGAAATTCCTGTGGCTAAAGTTGGTTCCAGCAATGGACAAATGGTTTAAAATAGACAAATACGGGTATAGCAGATAGCATCTGTTCTGCCAGTAAAACATATTTTCCGATCCCGGAGTTTGTTAATTCAAACTTCGGGATTTTTTATTTTCATTCTCGTATTTTTGTATCTAATGCAGATAAATTTTAAGGCAGTCGGAATAAGTTAGTTGATGCGTCAATTATCTGACGAATGCCCTGCAATCAATTACCTACTTTTACGTTATATTGTTATGATTAGAAATATTTGCTTTTTATCGATTATCCTTTTTTTAGCCGGATGTCAGAATGAATTCGAAACCGTTACCGAAAAAAATGAATTCGGACAAAATCTCAGTTATCAGATTCACAAAGAATCGGGGATGAAAGAAGGACCTTATACGGTCCGGGACAGCGCTGGCCTGTTGCTCGAAGAAGCTAATTTTCAGCATGATACCCTGCACGGAGAAAGAAAACTTTACACGGAGAAGGGAATACTGGAGACGGTCGAAAATTATAATAACGGTACTTTTGAAGGATTGTATCAAATTTTTTATTCCAATGGTCAGGTTAAATTTGTGGCCGAGTATCAGGACGGAGTACTGGCGGGAGCGTCGAAAAGTTATTACGAGGATGGACAACTCAAAGAAACGGTCGAATTTAAAGACAACGTCGAGAACGGCCCTTTCGTAGAATATCACCCGAACGGTAATTTAAAAGCAAAAGGAAGTTATTTTAGTGGCAACCACAGTGAACATGGTCCACTGGAATTATACGATGAAAACGGAGATATTCTCAAAAAAATGAATTGTGAAAAAGGCGTATGCCGTACCACGTGGACGCGGGAAGATGGTGACGTGAGTACCAAAAAAATATAACCAACGGATGAAGCAATTTTTACTGATCTTACTTTTTACAGCATTCGCTTTGACGAGCCACGCTCAGCGTTTAGGTGGACAACGTGTTTTTGAGTTTTTAAACCTTTCTCCCTCTGCCCGGATTACGGCACTGGGCGGACAATTGCTGGCGGTAAAAGACAGCGATCTCGCTTCGGCTTATCACAATCCCGCGCTGCTCAATCCGGAGATGGACCAGCAATTATCTTTTAATTATAATTTTTACGCCGCAAACATTGGTTCCGGTTATGCTGCCTACGCACAGCATATTGACAAATTGGATATGACCTTTCACGGCGGTATTCAATTTATTGATTACGGGACTTTTGATCAGACAGATGAATTCGAACAGAACCTGGGAACATTTGAAGCCGCAGAATACGCCATCAATGTCGGTGCTTCCAAACAACTATATGAAAATCTCTCCGTGGGTGCTAATTTAAAATTTATTACCTCTCAGCTGGAGTCCTATAATTCCACCGGACTGGCCCTGGATCTTGGTGCTTACTACCGGGATACAAGCAGTAATTTTTCGGCAGCATTAGTGGTTCGCAACGCGGGATTGACGCTTACCTCTTTCCGGGAAGATAACCGGGAACATCTGCCATTTGAAATCAATCTTGGTATTGCCCAAAAGTTAAAATACTTACCGTTCAGACTGACGATTAATTATCGCAATCTGGATCAATGGAATATTCTTTATGATGATCCCAACGTGGTGGATGTAGGGCTGCTCGGCGATCTTAATTCCACAGAACGGGGTTGGTTTGCGGTCAACATAGATAATTTTTTCCGGCACTTATCTTTTGGTGGAGAATTTTTATTTGGGAAAAAAGAAAATTTTCGGGTCAGGGCTGGATATATACATCGGCGCAGAGCCGAATTGAGTATTTCAGAATTTCGGAGTCTGGCCGGATTTTCCTTTGGAGTAGGTATGAAAGTGAGTAAATTCAGAATAGAATACGGAAGAGCGATCCATCATCTGGCCGGTGGCGTCAATCATTTAAGTATTTCTACCAGTATTAATGAATTTAAACGCTAGCCGCTGCAACTATTTTTCATTTTATCTCGTCAGAAAAGAGGAAGTTATTTTTTTACATCCCCATATTCAAACATGCTGACTTTATATTTTACCAACTCTGTTTTTGTAGCCTATCTGACTTATCTGGGACTGGAAAAGAAAAGAAGAATTTTTTCAGAAAAAAAATTTTGGCTTTTGCTGATCGGTTTGCTACTGTCTGCTTTTTTAAATCAGCAATTTATACACTTTAATATACCTTCTTCTATTTTCTAATATCGAAGTTCCTGAACAATTTCACTTATAAAAAACGACTTTCCCATTCTGCCCGAGGCAGCATGCAGGTGTCCTTTTTCCCAAACCATCGGTAGCGATTACGCGCAATCAGATCATAAATCGTGTCCCGGATAAATTTTGGAATAACAGAAAGGTAATACAAATAAGACCATCCTCCGCCTAAATGCCGGAAGATACGTAAAGCAACATCCGATTTAAGATATTTTTTATTTCCTTCGATCAGGACAACGGTATCCATAGAAAAATCTTTAAATCCCGCTTTCTCAAGCAGTTCCTGTCCGGCTTCCGATTGCAAAGCAGCATAGCGGATCACGCCCTGGTGATCTCTGGTGAGGACTTCGGTTACAAACCGGTTGCATAAATTACAAACACCATCAAAAAGTAAAACCGGATCAGTATCTGTGTATTCCATATCTTTTTAACTACTATTGCGACATTAAGTTTTTCAGTTATCTTTTTTTCTGAAAATCCTTATTTTCTGGCTGCCGCGTTTTGGGATTGTTCCTAAAACTTGTCAGCGCGAAAGCATTCCTTTGGGAACACTAGGTGCGGGATGCCAAATGACAAACTTATTTGTACGTTCTCCGTTTTCTCTACCGAATATGGGGCAGATTGACCATTTAGATTGATAACTTTTGATATTATTGTACCACTTCTTAAAAAAAAGTTAAAAAAAACGTTACTTAACCCAACATTCTGCATCTAAAGAACAAACAGAATGAGATTAGGTGCTTTATATTCTATAACACTTATTTTTTTATACTGATATTTTCATTGAACAAATTTGGTTCACTCCCTTTGATAGGTAGTGACTGATATTATATTTTTACAAAAATTATTAACCTTAAATTAAATTTAAACTTACTTTACTATGGAAGAATATCTCAGAGGATTATCGGATAGTTTATCATCAAGCGTAGGATCTGCGTTACCTGGCGTTTTTGGAGCTTTAGTTATTTTACTTATTGGCTTTTTAGTTGCCGGTATTTTTAAAAGACTTACCGTTGGCATTTTGAAAAAGACCAGTATTGACGAGCGTCTTGGACAAAAAATGAACGTTAATTTCAGAATCGATCAGCTAATTGGAAAATTAGTTTATTACCTGGTATTATTATTTGTTTTACTTTTGGTTTTAGACATGCTGGGCGTAAACAATGTATTGGAGCCACTCAAGGATATGCTCGGCAAATTTTTCGGATACATTCCTAGTATCATCGCTGCGGGTATTATCGGTTTTGCTGGTTATATCATTGCAACAATTGCATCTGAAGCGACTGGATTTATCGCCGGACGCATCGAAACTTTGTCTGAAAAAATGGGCTGGAAAGACCCGGTTGCTTTAACAAAGTTAGTTAAGCAACTAGTATTTGTTTTCGTCTTCATTCCAGTTCTGGTAATTGCTTTGGATCAACTTAACATGAAAGCGATCAGTGTTCCCGCTACTAACATGCTGAACAGCATGATGGCGGCAATTCCTAAAATTATCGCTGCGGGTATTATCCTGGGTGTATTCTACGTAGTTGGAAAATTTGTAGTAGGATTCCTGACTGAATTACTACGAAATCTTGGAGTAGATGATTTATCTAACAAAATGGGCTTAAGCAGCATGATTGGTGCTACTCCTGCTTCTAAGCTTGTTGGTAACATCGCTTTCTTCTTCATCATGTTTGCAGGTATTCTTTCTGCCGCTGATAAATTAGAAATGGCTTCTATCTCTACTATTCTTGAAGATATATTTGAAGTAACAGGACGTATCTTATTCGGATTGTTCATCATGGCTATCGGTGCATTTATTGCCAACAAGGTAACTAGTGTAATGGCATCCAACAAGGACAACGAATGGTTAGCTTCTATTTCTAAGTTTGCAATCCTGGGTATTTTCGGAGCAATCGCGCTATCTACGATGGGAATCGCTGACGATATTGTAAACCTTGCCTTCGGATTAACATTAGGTGCTATCGCAGTAGCTTTTGCACTTTCCTTCGGACTGGGTGGACGTGAAGCAGCTGGTAAAGCAATGGAAGACTTTCTGAGTCGCTTCCGCAAAAATGGCTAATTTCTTTTTATAAAAGAAACAGCAAATAACATAACTAAAAGCACTTGTTACCTTAGTAGCAAGTGCTTTTTTCGTGAACCGTGCAGTAAAGTGTGCCACTTCTAAACAAGCCATATTTTCTGACTATTATTGGCTAAAACTATAATTTTAAATTTTATTTAACCAAAAATAAATGTTTTTTAGTAAGGATTTTTAGTTATAAATGGTAAAACAAAAAGTGGTTAATTCACTATTTATTTTTCCCATTAAAAACTAAAGATTATGAATTTGAACATAAGAGTAATTTTCCTGATCGCCTGCTTTTTTTCAATCGGTCAGCTCGACGCGCAGTATTTTGGTCAAAATAAACCACGATACGAAACCTTCGATTTTAAAGTTCATAGTACCCCGAATTTTGAAATCTATCATTACCTGAAAAATGATAGTTCCATCATCGACCTGAGTCAGCAAACGGAACAATGGTACCGGCTGCATCAGGCCGTTTTGAGAGATACTTTCTCCGAAAAAAATCCACTCATATTTTATAATAATCACGCTGACTTTCAACAAACCAATGCCATTTCTGGCAATATCAGTGTCGGAACGGGTGGCGTTACCGAAGCGTTGAAAAACAGGGTCATCATGCCACTCACCCATTCTAACCAACAGACTCACCACGTTTTAGGACACGAACTGGTACACGCTTTCCAGTACAATATGATCCTCAACGGAAAAGGTACTTCGTTGCGTAATCTGGCAAATCTGCCACTGTGGATGGTAGAAGGACTGGCCGAATATTTATCTATTGGACGCTCGGATGCGCACACGGCCATGTGGATGCGCGACGCGGTGCTGCACGATGACGTTCCTGCCATCAAAGAACTGGACAATTCCAAATATTTTCCCTACCGCTGGGGACAGGCATTCTGGGCTTTTTTGACGGGAGTTTATGGGGATGAGGTAATTGAACCTTTTTTTACCACAACCGCAAAAGAAGGACTGAAATCAGCTTCCATCAAAGTATTGGGTACGACCCTGGAAGACCTGAGTGACCGCTGGCAGAAAACCCTGAAAGAAAATTACCAGCCTTATCTGGCCGATAAATCAAACGCGACTGGCAAGCGCTTGTTATCCGAAGAGAATGCGGGAAAAATGAATCTCTCTCCCGTATTGAGTCCCAATGGAAAGTATGTTGTCTTTCTCTCCGAAAAAGATCTTTTTTCTCTGGACCTCTTTCTGGCAGAAGCGCGTACGGGTAAAATTATCCGAAAACTGGCGAGTCCTCAAAAAGATGGTCACATCGACGATTTTAGTTATCTGGAATCAGCCGGAACCTGGTCTCCCAACAGTAAGAAATTTGCCTACGTGGTCGTTAGTAAAGGTGCCAACCGACTGGTCATAAAAGATATCAAAAATGGAAAAACGGAAAAGGAGATAGCAATCCCCGGACTACCGGCGATTACCAATCCGGCCTGGTCTCCCGACGGTAAATCGCTTGTTGTATCAGCGCTGGTCGAAGGACAAAATGATTTATATCTTTATAATTTAAAATCGAATACCGTTAGCAGACTTACCAATGATCCGGCTTCCGAATTACACGCAGCGTGGTCTCCCGATGGAACCACATTGGTGTTCAGTACGGATCAAATCAGTTTGCAACACGGACGGACCAACGGAAAATGGACCTACGGTTTGTCGACCTTAAATTTGGAGACCGGAGTACAAAAAAATCTAAAAGTATTTCACGGAGCAGATAACTTCAATCCGGTTTTCGATCACGAAGGCAATATCATCTTTTTGTCTAACCGGGATGGTTTCAGAAATATGTACCGTTATGCGCCAGCTACTGACTCTATTTTTCAAATGACCAACCTGGCCACCGGTATCAGCGGGATTACCCATCAGGCACCTGCGCTGAGTGTTTCTACGCGCAAAGACCGGATTCTGTATTCTGTTTTTAATAAAAATCGCTATACTATTTTCCAGGCAAAACAAAGTGACATGCTTTCGTTGCCTGTGAAAAATAATGATATAAAAATGGCAGCAGCGCTGTTACCCGTCGCCAACCCTGAGAAGGTAGACGTAGTAAATACCAATTTAAATCGGCTGGATGGTTTATCAAGAATACCGGCAGACGCGATAGAAGAAGGCGTTTATAAACCCAGATTTAAGCTGGACTATGTCGGCGGAAGTGCTGGCGTTGGTGCCGGCGTTGGAAATAGTTTAAATAATAACACTGCGTTATTAGGTGGTGTAGAAATGTTGTTTGGAGATGTGTTGGGTAATAATCAATTATTTGCCGGCGTATCACTCAATGGTGAATTAAAAGATCTCAGCGGTCAGGTCACTTATATAAATCGCAAGAACAGGATTACCTGGGGAGCTAATTTATCGCATCTGGTGACCCGTTCCGGATTCAGTGGTTTTCCCCGGCTGGACGAAATTACGGTCGGAGATGACAAGATACAAGTACAACGGGTAGATTTGAATATTACCAGATTATTTCAGAATAGTGGTGGGGTATTTGCCCAGCTTCCATTCAATCGAACGCAACGGTTGGAGGCAGGTGCTAACTATCGCAGATTCTCTATTCAAAATGAAATCCTTCCGTACATTTATGATCTAAGTGGACGTTTTCTTGGAGTGGGTGACCGGGAAGTAACCGAACTCAGACAGGAACCACTGAATCTTTTTACAGCCAGTGCCGCCTTCGTAGGAGACAACACCGTTTTTGGAGTGACCTCCCCGATAAAAGGGCACCGTTACCGGATTGGAGTAGAACAGTATCTGGGAGATGTGAAATTCTTTTCTACCCTGCTGGATGTTAGAAAATACCAATATCTGAAACCATTTTCGCTGGCAGTACGGGCGACCCATTATGCGCGTTACGGAGAAGGAGCGGATGCTTTACCGGCTTTGTACGCAGGTGATCCGACGCGGGTGAGGGGATATGGTTTTAACAATATCGGGCAGACTTTGCAGGAGAATGAAATTAATTTCAATCAGTTAATTGGGAATAAATTGTTGCATGGAAGTTTCGAAGTAAGACTGCCCTTTACCGGACCGGAAGGTTTGTCTTTGATAAAGTCAAAATTCCTGTTTAGCGATCTGGCCTTTTTTGTAGACGGTGGTGTAGCTTTTTCAGAATTTGGCGACCTGACCGGTGAGGCCACTGGTCTTTCGCCAAAACCGATTTTCAGTAGTGGTGTTTCGTTGCGGGTGAATGTTTTTGGGGCTTTGATTGTGGAACCCTATTACGCTATTCCGTTTCAAAAAAATACCAGAGGCGTATTTGGACTGAATATCATTCCCGGATGGTAGTGAAAATGCTTAGGAATGGCAAATAAATAAGTGCAGATTCTAGGCAAAAAGAGGAAGTATAGAATCGTACTTTATTTATTTAACATTCCTTAATTCGCAGCACGGGCATTTCCGCTAATTTTCAGATGAATACTGTTTATCAGAAAAGCAGGATAACTTACACGGTTATTCTGCTTTTTTAGTCTACGTCCTTTAGCAACTAAATACCTGAAAAGAACGTAAGAAGTTTTTTGATACCTTTGTGCTGCAATTTTTTTTAACCAAACTATTTATGAAGCTGTTTAAAAATGAAGCACAATGACTTACCGTCACTTTTTGTGAATATTCTTAAACCGCTTCTATATTAAAGTCATCTAAAACCATTTTACATGAAAAAGAGTTTTCTGAAAAAACTACAACTTAAACAGAAAAATAACGGAACGAGTACCGGACTTAAATCCTCGGCCGGTTCGAAAAAATATATCGAATCCTACTCCCCGGTCGATGGAAAATACATCGGCAGCGTCAGCGTAACTTCCAAAGCCGAATACAATAAAGTAATTCGAACGGCCCAAAAAGCATTTACCACCTGGCGGACGATTCCCGCCCCAAAACGTGGAGAAGTAGTGCGTCAGTATGGTAACGCTCTCCGCGAACAAAAGCAGGAACTGGGTCAGCTGGTTTCCTACGAAATGGGAAAAAGCTTACAGGAAGGACTCGGTGAAGTACAGGAGATGATTGATATTTGTGACTTTGCGGTGGGATTGTCCCGGCAGTTGTACGGACTCACGATGCACTCGGAGCGGCCTTCGCACCGGATGTACGAGCAGTGGCATCCGCTGGGTATTGTAGGAATTATTTCTGCTTTTAATTTTCCGGTAGCCGTCTGGGCGTGGAATTCGATGATCGCTATGGTTTGCGGGGATGTTTGTGTCTGGAAGCCTTCCGAAAAAACACCTTTATGTGCCGTAGCTTGTCAGAATATTTTACACAAAGTATTAAAAGCTAATAAAGTTCCCGAAGGTGTCAGTTGTTTGATCAACGGAGATTATCAGGTCGGAGAATATATGACCACCGACAAGCAGGTTGCCCTGGTGAGCGCGACGGGAAGCACACGGATGGGTAAAATCGTTGCGGCGACCGTTGGCGAAAGACTCGGTAAAATTTTACTGGAACTCGGTGGAAACAATGCCATTATCGTCACGCCAAATGCCAATATGGATTTAGTTTTGACGGGTGCGCTGTTCGGTGCGGTGGGAACTTGCGGACAACGTTGTACGACGACCCGCCGGTTGATTGTCCACGAAAGTGTTTATAACAATGTAAAAAAAGCGTTGACCAAAGCATACAAGCAATTAAAAATTGGTGATCCTTTAAACACTAAAAATCACGTTGGACCACTGATCGACAAAGATGCGGTGGATAATTATCTGAACTCCATCGAAAGATTAAAAGAAGAAGGAGGGAAAATGCTCGTTCCGGGCGGTGTGCTGAAGGGCCGTGGCTACGGTAGTGGTTGTTACGTCAAACCCTGTATTGCGGAAGCAAAGAATGAATACGAAGTAGTACAGCACGAAACGTTTGCTCCCATCCTGTATCTGATCAAGTACAAAACGCTGGACGAAGCGATTGCGATGCAGAATGATGTGCCACAAGGATTGTCTTCGGCGATCATGACGGATAGTGTCCGCGAAGCGGAATTATTCCTTTCCGCTGCGGGTTCTGATTGTGGAATTGCCAACGTAAATATCGGTACGAGTGGTGCCGAAATCGGTGGTGCCTTCGGTGGTGAAAAAGAAACGGGTGGTGGCCGCGAAAGTGGATCGGATGCCTGGAAAGCGTATATGCGCCGGCAGACGAATACGATTAATTATAGCACGGAGTTGCCGTTGGCGCAGGGGATTAAGTTTGATTTGTAGAAGATTGATTATAGTCTTGAAATTAATAAACCCGCTTTTATCTGAGGATAGGAGCGGGTTTTTTTAAGCGATTATTAATCTTTTGAAGTGTGTCTTAGAATGCGATAAAGAGAAGCAAATAGCAAAACCTACAACTCCATCTTCAAATACCGTCCCGTATGACTCGTCTTATGCTTTGCCACCATTTCCGGCGTTCCCGTAACGACCACTTCGCCACCCCGATGTCCGCCCTCCAGTCCCATATCAATAATAAAATCCGCTACTTTGATGACATCCATATTATGCTCAATTACTAAAATAGTATTTCCCTTGTTGACCAGCCGGTTGAGGACTGTTAGCAGTTGACGAATATCATCAAAGTGTAGTCCCGTCGTCGGCTCGTCCAGAATGTAAATCGTCTGTCCGGTATCTCTTTTGGACAATTCTTCGGACAATTTTACCCGTTGTGCTTCTCCCCCGGAAAGCGTCGTGGCGCGTTGCCCCAGCGTGATATAACCCAGACCGACTTCTTTCAGGGTTTTTAATTTTCTATAAATATTGGGAATGGGCTGAAAGAAAATTTCCGCTTCTTCCACTGTCATGTTCAGTACGTCGTTGATGGACTTTCCCTTGTATAAAATTTCCAGGGTTTCGCGGTTGTACCGGCGACCCATACAGTCTTCACATTCCACTTCGACGTCCGGTAAAAAATTCATTTCGATGACCCGTTTACCACCGCCGCCACAGGTTTCACAACGTCCGCCTTTTACGTTAAAAGAAAAACGTCCCGGTTTATATCCCCGGATTTTTGATTCGGGTAATTCAGAAAATATTTTCCGAATATCCGTAAAAACTCCCGTGTAAGTTGCCGGATTAGAACGCGGCGTACGACCGATCGGAGACTGATCAATCTCAATTACTTTGTCCAGCTCATCCATCCCTTTGATCGACTTGTGGGGCATTGGCCGCTGTGAACTGCGGTACATCTGTGCCCGCAAAATCGGATACAACGTCTCGTTGATCAACGTAGATTTCCCACTGCCGGAAACGCCCGTAATGCACGTAAAAGTCCCCAGCGGAATTTTGATGTTGACATTCTTTAAATTATTCCCGGTGGCGCCTTTGAGTTCGAGAAATTTACCGTTTCCTTTTCTGCGTTCGGTAGGGACTTCGATGCGTTTTTTATCCCGGAGATAATCCGCCGTCAGCGTACTCATTTTCATAAATTCTTTGGGCATTCCTTCGGCCACCAGTTCACCTCCTAATTTTCCGGCGCCTGGCCCCATGTCGATCAGATAATCGGAGGCGAGCATGATATCCTTATCGTGTTCTACTACCAAAACAGTATTCCCAATATCTGATAATTGCCGGAGCGCTTCGATCAGTTTCTGGTTGTCGCGCTGGTGCAGACCGATACTCGGCTCATCCAGGATATAAGTAATTCCCGTCAGTTGTGAACCAATTTGCGTCGCCAGCCGGATTCGCTGTGCTTCTCCTCCCGATAACGAACGCGCGGGACGATTCAGACTCAGATAGTCTAGTCCCACGTGCAGTAAAAAGCCCAGTCGCAACCGGATTTCCTTTACCACATCTTTGGCAATTTCTTTTTGTCTTTTAGAAAAAGTCTTACCGACATTATCGGTCCAGTCGGTTAATTCGGCCACGTCCATTTCGGCCAGTTCACCGATGTTTTTGTCGTTGAGTTTGAAATGTAAAGATTCTTTTTTTAGCCGGAGTCCATTGCATTCCGAACAAGTATCAATGGTCATAAAATCTTCGGCCCAGTTTCTGATTTTTTCGGAAGTAGATTCCTTAAACCAGCGTTCCAGCATTTTAAATAATCCTTCCTGCGCGAGATCGTAGGTGAAGTCGTGTTTGGCATATTTGGAAGCAACGCCGTATCCATTTTTGCCACCGTACAACATGATATCCATCGCTTCTTTTGGAATATCTTTTACGGGCGTAGAAAATTTAAAATTATATTTTTTGGCAATCTTCTTCAGTTGTTTAAAAGTAGAATTTTCTCTCGGTGCGCCGAAGGGCAGAATACCGGATTTATTGATACTCAAACTATCGTCCGGAATTACTTTTTTCAGGTCTACCGCGTTGACTTTTCCCAGACCTTTACAAGCCGGACAGGCACCGTAAGGTGAATTAAATGAAAAGGCGTTGGGCGAAGGCTCTTCGTACGAAATTCCCGAATCGGGATCCATCAGATGCTTACTGTATGGATGAACTTCTTCCTTTCCGTGTTCGAGTACCATGATAAAACCATTGCCCATTTTCAGGGCAGTCTGCAAAGAAGTATTCAACCGGTCACGGCGTTCCTTGCTGACGGCCAGCCGATCAATAACCGCTTCAATATCGTGGGTCTTGTAACGGTCTATCTGCATCCCGGATTTGATATCCAGTATTTCACCATCTACCCGGACTTTGGTATAACCCTGCTTACGGATATTATCAAAAAGTTCCCGGTAGTGTCCTTTTCTGGCGCGGACCAGTGGTGCCAGTAAAACGATTTTCTTTTTATTAAAATTCTTAAAAATATGCTCCAGCATTTGATCCTCGTTGTAACGGACCATTTTTTTGCCAGTAGTATAAGAATAGGCCTCTCCGGTACGGGCGTAAAGTAATCGCAGAAAATCATAAATCTCGGTGATCGTTCCGACGGTGGACCGGGGATTTTTACTGACTGTTTTTTGTTCGATGGAAATAACGGGACTCAGCCCGGTGATTTGTTCTACGTCGGGGCGCTCCATATCGCCGATGAACTGACGGGCATAAGCAGAAAAAGTCTCCATGTACCGGCGTTGCCCTTCGGCGTAAATAGTATCAAAAGCAAGCGAAGATTTTCCGCTGCCGCTGATTCCGGTGATGACGACAAAGCGATTGCGGGGAATGGAAACATCAATGTCTTTGAGATTGTGCATCCGGGCACCGATAATGTGCATTTCGTCCGGCTCGGAGTAGCCCTCATTTTTTGGAGGAGTCGGTTTAGGAGCTTTGGTCGCTTTTTTGGTCGTCTTTTTTTTATTTGCGGTCGCCGCAGGAGCTGATTTTTTTGCCATAGTATTGATACTGGTCACACCTACCCGGTGTGGAAAATTTTAATGGAGCTGATATATCATTGTAAACCCCCGAATGTTGTCCTTGTTTAAAAAAATCAACATTCAGCGTTTTCTGTATCAGGATGACAAAGATAAAACATTTTTTTGGAAAATTGATCGTAGAAATGTTTTGTAACATCCGGTTGACAAACTAAAAAAGAAAACCCCGCGCTGAGGCTATTCGGCGCGGGGTTTTAGCTGCAAAAGCAGATTTAGGAATTTCCAAAAAAATTAATCCACATATTCTACGACCCGCTTAAATCGGAATCCGACGGTTAGTTCGATAGAATTGTTACGAATGTTTAATTCGGGAATCGTTCGGTCGTTATTACCTGTGAACGTATTAAAAGCATTATTAAAGGTAGGCTGGAAATATTGTTTGGTAAAATCAGGATTGATCGTCAACTCGATAGACGCGTCAATATAGTCACTGAGCGGCAGCTCAAAACCACCCCCAAAAATAAATCCAAAAGTAAAATCATTGACGCCCGCCTGGGAGGGAAAACCACTTTGAACCGCTGGCGGTAGTTCCTCGAATTGGTCCAGGCTGTTTTTTATATTATACTCACCGCGCAAACCGAGGAGATAATAAAGGTTACCGGCAGAAGCGGCAAATCTTTGTTTTACACCAACGGACAAAGCTGCATTTTGAAAATCATATTTAGTTGTACTGCCATTAAAAGTACGCGGTGCACCCGTTGTAAAATCATTAAATTGAAAACTTCTGATTCGAATCGCACTCCCCCGCGTATGATATCCTGCCTGCGCAAAAATAGAAACTTCGCCCTCCTCGGCCAGTGATTCTACCGAAGCGATCAGGTGGTAAGCAAACAAAGGATCCCGGTCGGTATTGTCCCATTGCTGGACGGCCAGGGTTGGTCCTCCTTTGATTCCGAAGGCAACGCCTTGTGCGTCAGTGGAAGTGAGGCAAAAAATTGTCAGTGAAATAAAAGCTAAAATTCGAATCATGTTTTTTAATTTTCAATAAAAAAGAATTACCAGGTTGGTTTTGTTACTTAACCCGTAAGTTTTGTCCGACTGAAATAATATTGGAGCGCATTTGGTTTAATAAACGAATATCTTCGACGGAGACGCCGTAATACCTGGATAGCCTGTACAATGTATCTCCTTTTACGACCCGATGATAAACGGGTTGCACCTGCGGCAATTCTTCGTCAAAAGGATTAAAAGTTTCTTCCGGATCAATCTCGTCGCCCGTTTCAAATTCTACTTCGTCGCTTTCGATGGGTGGTTCTGTTTCGATGTTTGGTGTTGCGGGAGATGTTTCCCGGTCTTCGGGAAAGCGATCGTCATTTTCCGGATTTATATATTCTACTTTGGGCACTTCAGAACTTCTGATGGTTTTTGGTGCCTTATTTTTATTTACCCTCCAGCCTCTGAGCTTGATGAGGCTGTCCGTGGCTGGTTCACGTCCTTTGGCGATTCTATTGCGTTTCCGGAGTTTTTCAATTCTGACCCCGTAGAGTTGAGAGATTTGATAAAGCGTTTCTCCCGGCCGTACCTGGTGATACTTTTTCTTTCCACGGTATCCGTTGCGTTTTTTCTGCAAGTAAACACGTTCGTTGGCCGCGATGTATTGGGTAGGTTTGGTCAGATTATCATTGTACTTCAGCAAGCGTTTGGTTTTTACGCCCGTTCGGTTGGCGATCTCGAGCGGCGTATCGTTTTTTTCTGCCAGCACCATTTTTACATCATTCAAATACAAATATCCGGCATCATTAATATCTTCTGCAAAAATCTCCTTGTCTGCATCCGGGTACCGGTTATCATCGGGCAAATCTACTTCGGGGGCAGCCTCCTGATCGTATTGATAGAGTTTATAAGATTCTATGATTCCAATTAACTTCTCGGCGTAAGTCGGGCTGGTCGCATATCCAGCTGCTTTTAATCCACGAGCCCAGGCTTTATAGTCGCGTGGATTCAGTCTGAATAAATCACCGTACCGATAGCGTTTTCTGGGATCCCGCAAAAATTCGGAATGCGCGATGTAAGATTCATTTTCTTTTCTATAGACCCGAAAACAGGATTTAATCAGTCTTCCGGAATCGTCGTAATCATCGTCTTCCAGATAATAGGTATCTCCCTGCCACTGTGAACCGCATTTCATCCCGAAGTGGTTGTTTGCCTTCCGTGCGAGGGTACTCTGTCCGGCATTGGATTCCAGAATACCCTGTGCGAGCTTGATACTCGCCGGAACACCAGCCCGCTCCATTTCCTGAATTGCGATTTTCTTATATTTTTTAATATACTTTTCTCTGGAATTAATCTGTGCAAAAACACTTCCCGAAATATATATTAAAACCAGCAGCATGACCGTTTTCTTCAACATAATATTTCTTTCTTTTGACTCAATAAAATTGTAAAGAATGATATTTTAAACTTTTAGAAAAAAAATCAGTTTAAAATACATTATAAACCCTGAATATGTGGCAAAAAGTATAAATCTGCGTCTAAAGTTTATTATCACTACGAGAAAACTTAAATACCATGATTCAGAGAATCCTCCCTGTCTTTTTAATACTGTTATCGGTCTTTATCAGCTGTAAAGATACAAACTCCACCGAAACGAATAACAATATTGATCCTACAATTCTTTCTGCTGATTCTACCGCTTCGGTTACTCCGACAACGGTGACGGTTTACGCCTGGGTTGACAAGCTGCGGATGCGCAGTGAACCGGATACCAAATCGGAGATCGTAGCCGAAATTCCGGAAGGCGGAGCGATGACCTTTTTAGATGAGAAAAGCGATTTTACCCAACAGATTACCTTACGGGGAAAAGCGTACGACGAACCGTGGCTAAAAGTAAAAACGACCGAGGGAAAAACCGGCTGGGTGTATGGTGGTGGTGTGAAATTTTACGAACCTAAAGTAGCTGCCCTGCCCACGCCTTACGACCGTTGTATGGATTATCTCAAGCGTCGCCGGGTCAGTCAGTCCAATAAATGTATCGCAGAAATTGAACGAAAGCAGCTTTCAAAAGATCGCCAATATGTGAAAAAGACAAAAGACGGAGCACTGGAATTTAGTTTATTGAATGGTCAGAAAAAACAACTGGATGATAGTGCGATCGAAGAGGTGACGGCGCAGCAATCTTATTTTTACCGCTACTACGTCCCTAAGATGGGATTGTTTGTGGTGGCGGTGGACGGAGCCGCAACGGATTCCTATCGACTGATAAATGATAAGTCGGGGAAAGAAACCATGATCTGGGGTTTTCCGGTGGTGGCGCCCGACTTTAAAAAATTGGTCAGCTACCGGGGTGATTTGAAAAATGATCCGGAGCGAAACGGATTACAGATTTATGGGTATACGGATCAGGGACTGGAATTGATCTGGGAGAAAAAAATGGATCGCTACGAACCGATCATCGTAAAATGGCTGGACGTAGAGGAAGCAGAAGTGATGGTTTTGCCAAAGTCTACAACGGGGAATCTTAAATTAAGAGTGGCGAAGTTGCATAAGGATGAAGCAGGGGAATGGATGTTGGATATTTAATACAAGTCCCTAAGTACACCGTAAATTAAGTTGCTGAACGTAGACCGGCCTGGCAAGTTAAATTGATTTGGTTTAGGAATGTTGTTTAAAAAGAAATCCCGAATTTTGGATTTATCCAAAATTCGGGATGACTCATATCATAGATTTGCGCAGTAAAAAATCCGCACAGCTACACATTAGTACCTACTCCGGCTCAAATCCGAGAATAATATTAAATGCTCCAAAGCGCTCAAAGACAGAACCTTGTCCTCCGCCCTGCTCTTGTAAAGTTTTATCAAATCCAAGACCATAATCAAATCCAAGCGTTCCGAACATTGGCAGGAATACCCGCAATCCTGCTCCGACTGAACGTTTAGTATCAAAAGGATTAAAATCACGGAAAGAATTCCAGGCATTTCCTCCTTCGGCGAAAGCCAAAAAGAAAATGGTTGCATTCGGATTGAGCGACAGAGGATATCTTAATTCTACGGTGAATTTATCAAAGATAGGGGCAGCGGTCGTTTCGCCAAATTTACCGATGTTGGCACTCAGCTGTCGTACTTCGTAACCTCGCAGGGAAATCAAATCTACTCCGTTGTAGAAGTTACCCGTTTGTTGGGACAATCCGTCACCACCTAGCTGGAATTGCTCAAAAGGAGAGAGTCCGATATCATCGTTGTAGGCACCAATAATCCCGACCTTTGCTGCAATTCGCAAAACCAACTTGTCGTTAACAAGTGGTGCGTACCACTCAGCGTTAAACCGCCATTTGTGATATTCTAAAAATTTAAATTTCTCTGCTGGTTCCAGACTGGCGTAGTCTTTATTGCTAAACAGCGAATAAGGAATCGTTGGCTGGAAAGACAACGAAATACGAGAACCTTCAATTGGATAAATTGGATTATTGATGGTGTTACGGGCCAGCGTTACGTTAAGACTGAAATTATTAAAATTACCGTCAACGAGTCTTCTACCGTCTTCCAGCTGGAACCCACCGCGCGTATAATTGTCCAGAGAAAGTCGCTGCAGGTTAATCGTACCGGACAGAACAAAGTTGTCATCCGGCCATTTCAGGCGAGTACCCAGTCCAATTGATCCTCCCAGGATATTAAAACGCTGAAAGAACTGACTACGGGGATCACCGCCATTCGTAAGTCGGTTGAAAAAAGCAGAAACGGTGAGAGAAGTTGGCTTTTTACCACCCAGCCAGGGTTCCGTAAAGGAAATGTTATACGACTGAAAGAGACTTCCGCTCGTTTGTGCCCGCAGCGATAATCGTTGCCCGTCTCCTTGTGGAAGCGGATTCCAGGCTTCTTTATTAAAGATATTTCTGATGGAAAAGTTATTAAAAGAAACACCTAAGGTGCCAATTACCCCACGACCCTGACCGGCCCATCCGGCGGAAAGTTCCAGCTGATCCGATGGTTTTTCTTCTACGGTATAAATGATATCTACCGTTCCCCGTTCCGGATTGACGGGTGTTTGAATATCCATGGTTTCCGGATTAAAATATCCAAGATTGATAATCTCCCGCTGAGAACGAATGATGTCCGAACGACTGAATTTAGCGCCGGGACGGGTACGTACTGCCCGACGTATAACGTGGTCGTGAGTCCGGTCGTTTCCGTTGATAACTACCCGGTCGATCGTCGCCTGTGGTCCCTCGTAAATTCTGATTTCGAGATCAATCGAGTCACCGACGATGGCAGTCTCTACGGGATCTACCCGGAAAAACAAGTATCCGTTATCCAGGTACAAGGTACTGATATCCCGGCCATCCTGACTAAAAGATAAGCGGGTATCCAACAACTCCTGACTGTATATATCTCCTTTTTCAATTCCGAGTACACTACGCAACTGCTCCGTTTTATAAATGGAATTCCCTTTCCAGACAATATTACGGAAATAGTATTGGTTGCCTTCCAGGATGTCAATATTGATCATCAGCCGACCTTTTTCGTTTCGCCAGATGCTATCTCCAAGGATCCGGGCATCTCTGAATCCAAGATTATTGTAATGATTAACAATGGCTTTTTTATCGTCCGCGTAATCTTCTTTGATTAGTTTGGAAGAAGAAAAGATACGCCGTTTACGACGGGTTCCTTTCATCATTTTACGTAGCTTACGTTCTTTGATATTGTTATTTCCCGTAAAGGTGATATCCTCGATTTTGACCCGTTCTTTTTTATCAACTTCAAATAACAATTTTACGGCATTGACATTTTTTTCGTCCGGGGATTCCGTTACGGAGACTTCTGCGTCAAGATTACCTTTTTCAACAAAATACTCGCGAATCCCATTTTTTGCGTTTACAACTGCATTGGGTGTAACAATATTACCTTTTAGTAAATGACGATTGATGATACCATTCAGGTCGTCATGGCGGGATTTTTTAACCCCTTTGAAGGAATGTCGAATGTAGCGGGGTCTTTCCTGAACTGATATTTCTAAAAAGATAATATCTCCGACTGATTTTTCTTTGTAAATCTGCACATCAGTGAAGAGCCGAAGCTTCCAGAGTGCTTTGATCGCCTGTGGAATTTCGGTTCCGGGTACCCGGATTTCGTCTCCAACCTTAAGACCGGTAATCGCAATTAGTGAATTTTCATCACTGAATTCTGCTCCCGTTACTTTTATTCCTCCGATTTCAAATTGCGCGGGATCGGAATAGTCGAAGATATTCAGACTATCAGATTGTGCATTTGTCAGAATGGGAAAAAGGAAAACCAGGAGTAAAAAGGGAAAAGCGTATTTATATTTCATATTTAGCTACTAAATTTCTGAAGATGAGGGATTTACAAAGAGCACTCACCATTTTCTCATAAGCGACACAAAAGTAACGATCTTTTTAGAATGCTGTTGTAAAAGAATTGTCCTAAAAAAGGAGATTAGTACTATTAAAGACAGGTTTGTGAACTAAAACGTTGGGTTACCCGAAAGAATTTAACAAATAGGGTTCCCGGCAAGGTTATTTATCGGATTTGTTCACTGGTTTTACCAAAGCGGCGTTCCCGGTTCTGGAAGTTAATAATGGCTTCATAAAAGGCGTCTTTATTAAACTCAGGCCAGAAGATGTCCGTAAAATAGAGTTCAGAATAAGCAATTTGCCATAATAAAAAATTACTGAGCCTGCTCTCTCCACTGGTACGAATCAATAATTCCGGGTCGGGAATTCCGTGGGTACTCAGAGAGGCGGAAAAAAGTTCTTCGTTGATGTGTTCAGCATCTATCTGTCCGGCTTTTACCAGGTCACTGATTTTGCGGGTCGCTTCCAGAATATCCCATTTTGCGCTGTAATTCAGAGCGAGTACCAGGGTCATTCGCTGATTGTGTTGTGTATTATGAATCCCTTCCAGAAGGGCTTTATGCGTTTTGGGAGGCAACTTTTCCAGATCACCAATCGCTTGTAATCTGATATTATTTTCGTTCAAGGTATTTATTTCGTTGCGCAGGGTTTCTACCAGCAGCGACATCAATGCGTTTACTTCCAGGCGGGGACGATTCCAGTTTTCGGTTGAAAAGGCATAAAGCGTTAAATACTCGATGCCTAATTCTGCCGCCGCTTCGGTTGTTTCGCGTACGGCCGTCACACCATTACGATGACCAAATACCCGGGGCTTACCGTGCTCTTTGGCCCAGCGTCCATTACCATCCATAATCACAGCGATGTGTTTAGGTAATTTTTTGAGGTCAACCTGGGATTTTAAATCCATAACTTAAAAAATGAAAATAGCGTGTAATGTATTTAAGAGCTTGTCCAAATTTGCCAATTGTAGCCAATTGTAGCCAATTAATAGGAAGTTTAGACCAGCACTAAAGCGCGGATAAGTAACTCTCTCCGCAGTTTGGTCGGTAAAAATAAAAAAACTAACGGACTTGCAGACAGGATTATCCGGAACTTATTCAAATAACGTACGGCGGACAAACGGTCAGAAGTAAATTGCCCTGATGATTTTGGTTTATATCCGGTTAATGGAAGTTCTGACAAGCGCTTATTTACGGCTGACAGATGTATCACGGAGCGAACGAATGACAACGAAAGACTGACTGGAAGTCCAGCTGGTCTTGTTTGCCGGTGGGTTAGAATAATATTTTTCTAATAAAGAAGCGTGTTCCATCTGTTGAAAATTTACCTTGTCTGCCAGAATATATCCCTGCTCACCGGTCGGCGTCTGCACTAATAAATAAGTAAGCAGATGTCTTTGTTGTCCTGTTTTCGCTTTTCTCTCGTGGTGTTTTATGATAATTAAATCCGCATTAGGATTCAATTTCTTGAATCGCCGGGAATAAATATCCGGTTTTTCCAGTAAGGTAAGGCCCAGGTATTTGATTTTTGCAAGTACGGGAGTTCTACTGATTTCGTAAATCGGCTGGTACAGATCCAATCCCTCATTCCACTGAAATGTGTAAGTGACATATTCCAGACACCGTTCCATATCCTGGCTGATCGATTGGGTATTATAAAATTGCTGATAATTTTTACAATCCAGGTAATCCGGATAAGCGACGCGGATAATTTTTTCACTAATATCTACCTGCTTGTACAGCGCTGGAGAAGGCAAGTCATCTTCGTACGTCAGATTCAGCAATTCTTCAAAAATCTTTTTCAGACTGCCCGCCTGAAAAGAATGAATAACAAGATTTCGGTTTTCTACCGATTTTCCGACCATTTTACTACTGATTTGCAAAATAAAATCAGAAATACCGTCTCCGGTAGCGTCGCTCAGGGTAGCATGAGTGAGCTCATACGTGCCCCGGGCATTGATGCCACCGATATTTATATGCGCCGAACGGTTATTATGATTGGTGATAACCAGATATTTTTCTGAATACGGGGGATTGAGATAATCCTGTTTATGAAAATTATCGCGCCCGTTGATGGCTGCAATCCATACAGTGGAGTTTTCAAAACCATTATCAAAACTGAATTTTTGTTTATGGAAATGCTTCAGGTGTGCGGGAACAGAGGACTCTTTGACCATCACCGCCAAACCATCTCCGTACAGCCATCCCGTTTCTCCGGCGGGTGTCTTAACCTGGTACCACTTAAATTTTTGATTTTGAGAATCGTCTTCGTATTCTTTTTTGGTCTCTCCGATAATTTCAAATAGATGACCTGCCAGAAATGACCTGCCCGTTGGATATTCGTAAGTGCTGTCTTTGAACAGCTGCACCGGGTTGAGGGTCGTACCCGCTTTATTACGCATAATAATGTCTGATGCATTTCCAGTGACAGAAACACAACTCCAGATGATCAGGATGATAAATAAGCGGATCATGTCTAATTTTTTTTGCTTACGGAAATTCGATCTCCAGTATCCGTAAATTAAGAGCATGTTTAAATTTCTATTGTCTGATAACCAACGCTTTGTGAACCTGATTTCCTAAAAAAGAATTCATTTAGCTCGCTAAACTCATTATTTTTTAGTTCCTCAGAACTACATATCGTTGATTATCATTCTAAAATAAATTTTAAACAAGCTCTAAACCTGAAAATACAGGAGTAGCAACTTTGTACCCCAAACTTCAATCCGTAGTTGCGTTTATTTGCCTGATTAAGAGAAAATTAAGCTTTTGTCCGGGTATTTATGTTGGTCAAAAATCACTAATTGCAGCCAATTGATGGAAATTTAGACCAATTCTGATAGTTTTTACGGCAAAATCGTCCTTTGTACTGCAATTAAAGCAGTTTTATTTTATTTTTTTCCAACAATATCCTGGCCCCTCGCATTATAGAACGTATTACGCTTTTATCGAAGTTTTTCAGAACGCTAAAAAAAGGTTGATTGACAAAAAACATGACTCATCTTCTTTTAGAATTCCTGAACAGCTTTATAACGCAAATTTTTTCACCAAAATTTTAAAATATGAACCTCTTTCTATCTGTTAAATCGTTTTTACTGGTTTTTTGTTGTCTACTTACCGTGGGAGTCTTCGCTCAAAGAGACTTTTCTAAAGTAGAAATCACTCCTGTCCAACTGACCGACAATATTTATATGCTCAAGGGAAGCGGGGGAAATATTGGCGTTTGTATCGGAGAAAAAGGAGTCCTGATGATCGATTCGCAGTTTGCTCCGCTGAGCGATAAAATCAAGGCTGCGATCAAAAAATTGAGCAATCAGCCCATTCACTATCTGGTAAATACACACTGGCACGGAGACCATACAGGAGGCAACGAAAATATCAATTCTGACGAAGTTTTGCTGGTTGCCCATGACAACGTTTATGAGCGTATGAATAAAAAAAATCTGATGAAGGCATTTACGCAGCCTGTTCCGGCGGCAGCAGTAAAAGCACTTCCAGAAATTACCTTTAATGATGAATTGACACTTCGGTTTGGTGGAGAAACCGTGATGGTTTTCCACGTAGACAATGCGCATACCGACGGTGATGCCATGATTTATTTTGCCAACAGTAATGTGCTCCACATGGGAGATACTTATTTTAACGGACGCTATCCTTATATCGATCTGTCTTCCGGTGGTTCGGTTGATGGTCTGTTGAATGCAGTCAATACTGCTATCATGCTCGTGGACGAAAACACTAAAATAATTCCGGGACACGGAGAACTTTCCAATAAAAAAGAACTGCTGAAATATCGCGAAGTTGTACTGACGGTACGCGACCGGGTTAGAAATGCCATCCGGGATGGAAAGTCGCTCAAAGAGATTCAAGCTGCCAAACTCAACGCCGATTATGACGATGCCTGGGGCGGTGGATTTATCAATGGCGAAAAAATAGTGGACATCATGTACACCAGTATTACCACGGAAATGGGCATGGAAAAAGAAGGGGAAGAAAAATAATTCACTTTTTTTTATGGAATTTCGGCAAGTCGAGCATCTAAGTAAGGACAGAAGCCTCCAGTGCCTCGGGATCAAAGTAAAGGATACCTTAGGCGAGACTATTTTTTTATCAAACAATGCGCGCAGAAGGAGGATAGCCGTAGCTACCCGACTGATAAGCAAAGAAGTATGATGAAAAAAGAGACCGCATAAGGTGTCGGTTATTTAGTTCCCGAGGCACTAGCGCCGAAGGGGACTGTACGGTTATGTATGTCATCTGGTATCCCGCAAAAGGAAGGCCAACGCGCAGACACACACTTAACAAAACACGCTCCACCGAAGGCACTAAATGCTTGTGTATTTTTTATACTCCTTGTGTGTGTTTTTGCTATGAAGACGCGAAAAACACAAAGTTTTTTCTTCGTGTCCTTAGTGCCTTTGTGGCTCCCAAATTGGATAGAACCTTAGTGCTTGCGGCACTAAAACATCGAAGTCGCCTGATGCAATTCGTGCGTTTTTTCCATACCAAGTGCGTACGTAAATCCCGGCTGTAAACTATACGCACCGTAAGCACCATCCTTTCTAAGTGCAATAAATCCAACCTGTAAATCACTGATATCCTTGTGCTTGTCTTTAATACGTAAGCAAACCGATCGACACGCCTCTTCCGGACTTTGCCCGTGGCGCATTGCTTCAACGACCATGGCACTACCGGCGGTTCTGATCACCGCCTCGCCCAGTCCCGTGGCAGCGGCTGCACCCACCTCATCGTCCACAAAAAGACCAGCGGCGATTAATGGTGAATCACCGACCCTGCCATGCATCTTCCAGGCGGCACCGCTCGTGGTACACGCACCCGCCAGATGGCCGTGAGTATCAAGGGCAAGGGTACTGATGGTATCGTGATTTTCGATATTTATCTTTGGTTTATAAATCCCCGTCTTTAACCACGCTTCGTATTTTTTTCTGGAAGCCTCCGTGAGCAGATTTTCTTCTTGGAATCCCATTTCCAGCGCAAATTGTTTGGCACCCGCCCCGACGATCATGATGTGTGGTGTTTCTTCCATCACCTTACGAGCAACGGCAATTGGATTTTTAATATCCTGTAAAAAGGCGACCGCACCGCATTGCCCGTCTCCTTTCATGATACACGCATCCAGCGTTACGATGCCCTCCCGGTCCGGAAAACCACCGAGTCCGACGGTTTGTACTTCGGGATCATTTTCTACGACGATAACTCCTTTTTCAACTGCGTCCAGGGCGGTACCGTTATTTTTCAGAATTTTCAATCCCACTTTATTAGCAGCCATTCCGTGATCCCAGGTGGAGATGATGATGGGGGTAGAAATTTTATTATTTGTGGTATTTTGTCCCTGACAGTTGTAGGCGATACCGGTGGTCAGGGCGCCGAGACCGAGACTGGTAGTTTTGAGAAAGGTTCTGCGTTTTTGTGGCATTAGATATTATAATTTTAGAAGAAATATTTTCTGAAAAAATCTAAAGAATGTTAAATAAATAAAATACGATTCTATACTTCCTCTTTTTGCCATTCCTAAAACAACGACCCCTGCTCCGCAAAGCTCAACGGATTTTCCAGTTCCAGTAATTTTCTTTTCATATCCAGTCCATAATAATACCCTTGCAGTTTTCCGCTTTTGGCGATGACGCGGTGACAGGGAACAACAATAGGAATGGGATTTTTACCATTGGCTTGTCCGACGGCACGCATTTTATTGACATCTCCCAGGGTGTTAGCGATCGCAGAATAACTGGTCGTATGTCCATAAGGAATGGTCATTAATTCCTGCCAGACTTCCTGGTGGAAAGCGGGGGCGTCTCCAAAATTTAATTTCAGATCAAATTCTTTCCGACGACCATTGAAGTATTGGGTGAGTTGTCTTATAGCTTGTTTCAAGGACGCTGGTACCACTTGTTTTGGTAATACTTTTTTCGGAGTCAGTTGAATCGACTGAATACCATTTTCGTCTCCGGTAATTTTAAAAATACCAAAAGCAGAGGCACAATATGCTACGGGAAGATTTACCATCGGTCAAATTTTATAAATGCTATTGGCTGTTTGCTTTTAGCTATTTGCTTCCCTATATCGCGATATAGGGAAGCAAATAGCATTTCAAATTATTTATGTCTTTCTCTCAAGACATTCATTACATCCTCCAGTTCAAAATCTTTAGCGGTCAACAAGACCAGGTAATGATACAGCAAATCTGCGGCTTCTCCAAGAAAAAGATCTCTATTGTCGTCTTTGGCTTCAATTACCAGTTCAACGGCCTCTTCTCCTACTTTTTGGGCGACTTTATTGATTCCTTTCTGGAAAAGGCTCGACGTATATGAACTGTCAGTGGGGGACTTTTTCCGATTTTGAATAATGGATTCCAGGTGTTTTAAAAAATTGGGATTTGTATTTTTTTCGTTGAAACAAGTGTCCTGTCCGGTATGACAAACTGGTCCGAGCGGTCTGGCAGCGATGAGCAAAGCATCGTGGTCACAATCCTTTTTGAGGTCGATCACTTCCAGAAAATTACCGGACGATTCTCCCTTGGTCCACAAACGTTTTTTGGTTCGGCTATAGAAACAAACCCTCTTTTCTTTTTTGGTTTTCTCGAATGCTGCTTCGTTCATGTATCCCAACATGAGCACTTTCCCCGTTTGATAATCCTGAATAATGGCAGGAATCAGTCCTTCTCCTTTTTCAAAATCCAAATCAGTTGACAATATATTATTCATAAATCTTTTTTTTGTTAATTTTATTTTTTATCTTTAGAATTGTTAATTTTTTATTTAAAACCTAAAATAACTTCAATATGGAAACTTCCTATCCCCTCGACGACAACTTTACAACCAGTGGCGTACAAATCACCGAAGAAATTAAATCCTATCTCTACGAAATGGCAAAGTGGGGCAAATTTCTAAGCATCATGGGTTTTATTTTTATCGGGTTTATGGCATTTGGTGTATTAAGTTTGTTATTTGTGGGTGGTACTGCGCTGGCTGGTCTTGACGAATTTGGAGCAGCCGGTGGTTTGGGTTTTGGATTTATAGCAATTTTATATGGGTTGATGATTGTTTTGTATTTTTTTCCTACCCTTTATCTGTACCGGTTTTCTGATAAAGTGAAAATTGCGCTCAATACAGACGATCAACTCACATTATCAGAAGGCTTCAGAAATCTGAAATCCCTGTTTAAATTCTGGGGAATTTTTACCGCCATCCTTCTTGGATTTTACGCGATTCTGTTCATAGGCTCCATTTTCATTGGAGGACTTGGAATGTTCCTGTAAAAAGATTTAATCGCCATTTCTATAAACGTACCGGAATCCGTTGATCTGCCAGATATTTTTTCAGATCGCGGATTTCTATTTCTTTAAAATGAAAAATACTGGCTGCCAGCCCCGCATCCGCTTTGCCATGTGTAAATACGTCGCGGAAGTGCTCCATACTCCCCGCTCCACCCGATGCGATCACGGGAATGCTTACCTGATCTGCAACCGCCGCCAGGGCATCGCAGGCAAATCCAGCCTTGGTGCCGTCGTTATTCATCGATGTAAATAAAATCTCCCCCGCTCCACGATTTTCACTTTCTTTTACCCAGTCCAACAACCGGTGCTCCGTAGCGACTCTGCCTCCATTGAGATGAACCAGCCACTCACCATTGACTTTTTTTGCATCCACCGCGACCACCACAAACTGCGACCCGAATTGATCCGCCAGTCGCGAAATCAACGCCGGATCACGCACCGCTGCTGAGTTGACCGAAATTTTATCCGCACCCGCATCCAGTAATATTCCAGCGTCGGTTACCGACCTTATACCACCACCGATGGTAAACGGAATATTTAGATGCCGTGCAATTTTTCTGGCCAGTTCCGCTAAGGTTTTTCGCTTTTCGACTGTCGCCGTGATGTCCAGAAAAACCAGTTCATCCGCTCCTTCCGTTACGTACCGGCAACCCAACTCCACCGGATCACCGGCATCCCGTAGTTGCTCGAAATTTACGCCCTTCACCGTTCTACCGTCCTTTATATCCAAACACGGAATAATTCTTTTTGCTAACATGCTTATTTAAGTTTTGGGTTTTGAGTGATGCTCTTTTAGAAATTTTAATTGGCGAAATCCACACATCCACACATCTGCAAATCAAAATCGTTTAATCGTTGAGTCTGCTCTAAAAAGTGTTTTTCGCGCAGAGGAGCAGAGAACGCAGAGATTCTTTAACGTGTATATCTTTTATCGTGAACACAATATGTATTAATCTTTTATTTAATTTAATTAAGGATTTCCGTTTTCCTGGTTTTTAGAGCAGGCTCTTTGTTTAATCGTTTAGGGTCTAAAACTATTTTAAAATCAAAACCTAGAATCATATAATTCCCTCTTGAAGCCGAGGTTAAAATTTTAAGGTGCTTTAGCTCGTTTCCTAAACCTATCACCAATTGAAGAGTAGGTTTAGGAAACGTAGCATCAGGAAATTGTTAAATTAAGAAAGATTATTTTTTCATTACATCCTCTTTATAAATCCCTTTTGTTTTTAACAAGTTAATCGCGTTCCGGCTGATTCCACGAACGGGCTTGCTGGCAAAAAGAGCAGTCTGATCGTAAAATAAAAAAATCACAGGAGCTTCTTCGATTAGCAAACGATCCATCTTTTGATAAAGACCGTATCGAACCGCGTCATCATTTTCTTTTAGCGCCGCCTCGTAAAGCCGGTCAAATTCCGCATTTTTAAATCGGGTATAATTTGGCGGTGCGGGATTTTTAGCATAAAAAACGGTAAAAAAACTTTCCGCATCGGGATAATCCATAATCCAGGAAGCCCGGAAAAAAGCCACCTGACCTTTGGTCATCATCTGTCGCAGCGTAGCTGATTCTGCGAGTTCTATTTTTATTTTAAATCCTAAATTTTCCCATTGTTTGGCGGCAAAAGTACAGAGATCTTCATAGTCCGCGGTCGTATGCAAAATAATTTCCGGGAGTCCTTCTCCGTTGGGAAATCCGGCTTCCCGCAGCAAGTTGCGCGCCCGGTCAGGATCGTACGTATATCCCGGCGCGGCGGTCGCATCAAAGGAAGGCAAACCGATGGGCGTAAACCCGGAATTAGCGGGAACACCCACATTATTTCTCAAAGTTTTCAGCATCAGCGCACGATCAATTCCATAGTTGAGCGCCTGTCGGATTTTCTTCCTTTTCAAGGGGTTGTCATCGTCCCCGAACGAGAGATTGATCCCCAGATATTCAGAATTTAGGTAGGGAGATTTTATAAATTGTATTTTATTTGCTTTGGCAGGGTGGATAACGCCGTCCTTAGTGATTAGTTCGTTGATATAAGAAGATTCCAGGCCGGAAAAAAAGTCAATATTTTCACGGGATAATTCCAGATAAGCCGTCTTGCGGTCTCCCATAAAACTGATGCGGATACCATCCACTTTTGGCAATCCAGCTTCAAAATAATGGTCATTTTTAGATAAAAATAATGACTGATTTTCAATCCACCGTTTGAATTTAAAAGGCCCCGTACCAACGGGATTGCTCCGAAAATCACTTCCGTAAAATTCGACGGCTTCTTTGGGAACCACCGAACAGTATTGCATGGACAACATTCCCAAAAACGGACGAAAAGGGCTGCGTAATTTAATAACAAAAGTATCCGGTGCCGGCGCGTGAAACGGGTTTTCTTCCACCACCTTTCCTTTAAAAACCCACGATCCCGGAGAATTAACTTTTTTATCCAGCAATCTATTAAAGCTATACTTTACATCTTCGGCGGTAACCACCCTGTTTTCTTTGTCTTCAAAGCAGGGATCTCTATGAAAATAAACGTCCTTTCTCAGCGCAAAGGTATAGGTCAGACCATCCTGAGAGACTTGCCAGGAACGAGCAATCGCAGGACGAACATTGAGCGAATCATCGAGCTGTACCAACCCGTTATAGAGATGATCGATCGCCCAGATATTATTTTGAGCACGGGCAAAAGCCGGATCGAGCGAGGTGATATTTTTATGTTGATTATAATGAAAAACGGTACGGGAATCGTCCGTTTTCTGACTGGATTGACAGGCTGTAAAAAAAAGAAATAAAATATATATCAGGCAAAAACGAAATTGCATTTTTTTGGCAAAGATAGGAAATAAAGTAGAAGCTGTTTAAGAATGTTCACAAAAGGCGAGGATAAGTGCTTGATATTGTGGACGATGCTCATTTTTCTTTGCGTAGCCGTAGCTACGGAAATAAAAATAGCAGAAGATCCACGTTATCAATGACTTATTCGTAGCCA
>CAKZUV010000015.1 GCA_937921555.1 uncultured Saprospiraceae bacterium | reverse complement strand
ATTCGTTGGACAGGAATACGCCGTTCCCCACGAATCACTGCCAATCAAAGATGTACACGAACGCCATTTCTTTAACCATAAAATGAGAAGATATGAGTTCTACGACATGGTTCGTTTCTATGAGTCCATCGAAGAAGAGGTATACCGCATTTGTGACACAGCTACTTATATGAAACCAAAAACAATCAAAGAAAACAAGGCCTACCTGAAGAATTTTTTTGATTTACTCAAACGCCCCGAAAGCCTCGAAAGGGATATTCTGAAACGATAAAAGAAAATATATCCTAACCAATTCCTTATAAAATAAATAATATCACATTTGATAAAATCATCTGTATGCCATTTTCACGCTAAAAGATATACACATTAACAGGTATACACAATCGCTCAGCGCCCTCAGCCCCTCAGCCCCAAAAACACTTTTTAAAGCAAGCTCACCATTTCAACGCCTCAACGGGCAAAGCCTCTTAATAAGCGCCATAATTCCAAAAATCTCCCTGTTAAAATTTCAGTAATTCCACCCAAAATTCGTAATTTCGCGCTCTATGAGATTAAAAAGTTTAACCATCAAGGGCTTTAAGAGTTTCGCCAACGAAACGGTCATCAACTTCAACGAAGATGTCATCGGGATCGTAGGTCCCAACGGGTCGGGAAAATCCAACGTCGTAGACGCCATTCGTTGGGTGCTCGGTGAGCAGAAAAGTAAGGAATTACGTCTGGAAAAGATGTCCAGTGTGATTTTCAACGGAACCAAAAAACGGAAACAATCCGGGATGGCGCAGGTCTCTCTGACCTTTGAAAATACTAAAAATCTCCTTCCTACCGAATACCACACCGTCACCGTCAGCCGGATTCTCTACCAGACCGGAGAGAGTGAATATCGCCTTAATAATGTTACCTGCCGGCTGAAAGATATTACTTCTTTATTTCTCGATACCGGAATTGGCTCCAACTCTTACGCCATTATCGCTCTGGGAATGGTAGATGATATTTTGAATGATAAAGAAAATTCCCGTCGCCGGATGTTCGAACAGGCTGCCGGAATTTCCAAATATAAAAAGCGTAAACGCGAAACCCTCAACAAACTCAACAACACCACCGAAGATCTCGACCGGATTGAAGATTTGCTTTTTGAAATTGAAAACAACCTCAAACAACTCGAAAAGCAGGCTAAACGGGCCAAAAAATTCTACGAGTTAAAGGAAAATTATAAGGAATTTAGCATCGAATTGTCCATCCGGAAATTACAGGGTTTCAAAGGCAAACACGAAACGGTCACGAAACAACTGCAGGAGGCGGAAGATAAATTCCGGGAACTGGAAGTGTCCACCCGGCAGATGGAAGCCAAACTGGAAACGGACCGGAAGGAAAATTTGGATAAAGAAAAAATGCTTTCCGAGGCACAACGTGCCGTCAATCAACTGCAGGGACTGGTACGGGATCAGGAAAGTGAAAAAAGTATTTTGCTGCAGAAAAAAGGATTCGTTGAACAAAATAAAATCAAACTGTCTACCCAGATTGAGAATGCCCGGAATCGAATTACGGAACTTACCGATAGCCTCGAAGCGTACCGCGAACAGATCTACGAGGAGAAAGAACTGGAAGAAAGTCTGGAAACGGAATTGGATACCGTAGAAGCCAACCTCAACGAGATTCGCGCCAGCCACGGCTCGCTCAAAGAGGAACTCGAAACCTTCCTCGGTCAGCAACAGGAACTCGAACGGGCGATTTTTGAATTTGAAAAACGCAAAGCGATCAATGCCAACCAAATCGAAAACCTGACGAAAGAAATCGAAGAAAGTACGGGAGAAATTTCGTCCCGTGCCGTGGAGATTGAAACGCTCGAAAAAGAACTGGCAGACACCGAAGCGGAACAAAAAGAAAAAAATGATCTGGTGGAAAAACTGGAATCAGAAGAGGCACAGCGACGAACGGATATCCAAACCACTGAACAGGATATCGAGGCTGCCCGTAAAGCGATCTCCGACGTGAACCGGCAGTTGGACGCCAGTCGTAATGAACAAAAATTAACCAAAAGTATGATAGAGAACCTGGAAGGATTTCCGGAATCTATCAAATTTTTGAGTAAAAATAAAGACTGGAATAACGCCGCGCCGTTGCTATCTGACGTTCTGTACGTCAAGGAAGGATACCGTGTGGCCATCGAAAATTATCTGGAAAAATACCTGAATTACTACGTCGTAAAAAATCTCGAGGAGGCGTACCGCGCCATCTCCTTACTGAGTAATTCCCAGAAAGGGAAAGCAAATTTCTTCCTGCTTGATGCTTTTAAAGATTATCAGGAACCAATGAGCTTGTTGCCCAACACCGAACGTGCGGTTGGATTTATTGAAACGGACGCACCGTACCAGAAATTGGTCGATCACCTTTTACGAAATGTCGTGATTACCGAAAGTGAAGAGGTACTCAACAATATCCCGAACAGCGAATGGACTGTACTTTCAAAAAGTGGTCGGTTTGTACAGCGTAAATTCAGTATCTCCGGTGGTTCCGTCGGACTCTTCGAAGGAAAGAAAATCGGCCGTAAGAAAAATCTCGAAGTACTGGAAGGTGTCATTAAAAAACTGGAAAAAGAGGAACGCGAAAAATCTACCATTTTTTATAATCTGAAAACCAAACTGGACGAGTTAAAAGACGGTATTCAGAGTGTGGCCATCAGCCGCGAACGGGAAGCCCTCAATCAGATTGCGCAGCGAAAGGTATCAGTGATGACCCGGTTGGAAAACTTTGAAACTTTCGTTACCAACGCAACCCGTAAGCAGGATGCCTCCAAAGAACTCATTCAGTCGCTCACCGATGCCAACGCAAAAATCGATGAGCAACTGATCGAAAAGAGGGCAGAAGCAGACCGCGCCAAACAGGAGATTTCCGAGAAAGACGGTTCCTTCCGCGAAATCGCCGAAAGCCTCAGCGTGGCGTCCAATGCCTTCAACGAAAAGAATATTGAATTTATTCGTCAGCAAAATAAAGTGACCACCATTCAGCAGGAATTAAACTTCCGTGAAAAACAAATGGCAGAAAACGAATCTTTACGCGATCAGGCACAAGCTGGTTTGCAAAAAGGAGAAAACGAGCTGGCAGAAATCACGCAAGGCGTGGCGGCCCTGGAAAGCAAACTTCTAGGCAGTTACGAAGCCCGGAAACTGAAGGAAGAAGCGCTCACCGCCGTGGAACAAAATTACTTTCAGGCCAGAGGCGGGATCAACGAACAGGAAGACGAACTGCGTTCGCTCAACCGTCAGCGCAACGAAGCGCAGATGAATATCCAGAAATACCGGGATAATTTTAACGAATTAAAACTCGAATTATCTTCCGTGGGAGAACGACTGAAAATCGAATTCGATATCACCGTGGATGAAGTAATCAACCAGGAACCGAATCCAAAATACGACGAGGAAGAGTTGAACACCAAGGTATTTAAAATCAAACGACGACTCGACAATTACGGAGAAATTAACCCGATGGCCATGGAAGCTTTCGACGAAATGAAAATCCGTTACGATAATATCTCGACCCAGCGCAACGATATTCTGGAAGCGAAAAAATCGTTGTTGGCCACCATCAAAGAAATCGAAGATACCGCCACTGAGTATTTCCTCAAAGCCTTCAACGAGGTTCGGAAATATTTTATCGAGGTATTCCGTACGCTCTTCAGTGAAGACGATTCCTGTAATCTCTTACTCGAAGACCCCGATAATCCGCTGGAGTCCAAGATCATCATCACCGCCAAACCGAAAGGAAAGCGACCACAAAGTATCAACCAGCTTTCCGGGGGAGAAAAAACCCTTACCGCCACGGCGCTGCTCTTTGCCCTTTACCTGCTAAAGCCCGCCCCATTCTGTATTTTTGATGAGGTAGATGCCCCGCTGGATGATGCCAATATTGAAAAATTCAACAAGATCATCCGGAAGTTCTCCACCGAATCTCAGTTCATTATCGTTACGCACAACAAGCAAACGATGGCCGCCGTAGATGTCATTTATGGTGTGTACATGCAGGAGCAAGGTGTCAGCGGTGTCAGCCCCGTAGATTTCAGAGAACTGGATCACGCGGCGACGCTGGAGACGGTGTAGGTTGGTTTCTTAGTGGATCGGTGAGTTAGTTAATCAGTGGATTAGTTAATCGGTGATCAGTTAATCAGTGAGCCTGCTCTAAAAACTAGGAAAACAGAAAAATTGAGACACATTTAATAAAAATAATATTCATATTTGATTTACGATAAAAGATTTACACGTTATAGAATCTCTGCGTTCTCTGCTCCTCTGCGCGAAAAACACTTTTTAGAGCAAGCTCATCAGTAGATCGGTAATCAATGTAACCGTACATACAACAGCTGATTAGTTAAGGAATCCATAACCTAATAATCAATCCGCACATCAAAAAATTAATTATCAAAAAGAAAACCGGCAAAAAATCTCAAAATTTTACTCCGGCTCCGGAGGGGAGATTTTACGATTTTTACCTCGCTGTCATTTGGGAAAATAATCCGCATATCAAAAAATCAAAAAATCCGCGCATCCACCAATCCGCACATCCATAAATGACTCCCTACCTGAAAAAGTCCGCCCTCTTCCCCGCTCAAATCTTTGGCGCTCCCCATCCGGATCTTAATATAATAGTGGTTATTCCAGCGTACAGAGAAAAAGAATTACTCACCAGTCTGCAATCCCTGGCCAACTGTGACGCCCCCCGCTGCGCCGTAGAAATCATCGTTGTGCTCAACGACTCGGAAGAAGACAACAAAACGGCCAAAAAAGAAAACCAAAGAATGTATCAGCAAGCCTGTAAATGGGGACTCACCCATTCCAGTGCCGTCTTAAAATTTCATGTTTTATACCATACCAACCTGCCCGTAAAACACGCTGGGGTAGGGCTGGCCCGGAAGATTGGTCTGGACGAAGCGGTGTATCGGTTTGCACAAATTAAAAATCAAAAAGGAATTCTCAGCTGTTACGACGCCGATTCCAGTTGTGACAAAAACTATCTGGTCGCACTCGAAAAACATTTTTTACAGCGACCGGAATTACAGGGTTGCAGTATTTATTTTGAGCATCCGATCAAAGGAGATGAGTTTGATGAAGATGTTTATCAGGCGATCATTCAATACGAATTACATCTGAGATACTACATCCACGCCCAGCGGTTCGCAGGGTTCCCGTTCGCGTTTCAAACGATTGGTTCCTCGATGGCGGTCCGTGCGGATGCTTACCAGCAACAGGGTGGGATGAACCGTAGAAAGGCCGGAGAAGATTTTTATTTTTTACACAAATTTATTTCCCTTGGTCATTTTAATGAACTGCGATCCACGCGGGTAATTCCCTCTCCCCGGATTTCCAAACGGGTACCTTTCGGAACGGGCCGTGCCATCGGAACCCTCGTACAATCTCAGGAACCACTCACCACGTATGCCCCGCAATCGTTCGTAGATTTGAAAGCATTTTTTGAAAAATCTGCTGACTTTTTTAATATAGAATCTGTACCATTAATCGCTTTGACATCCGGGTTTTCGGATGCGGTCCAGGAGTTTTTGATAATGATAAAATTC
>CAKZUV010000014.1 GCA_937921555.1 uncultured Saprospiraceae bacterium | reverse complement strand
GTGATTTTCGCGCAGAGGAGCAGAGAACGCAGAGATTCTTTAACGTGTAAATCTTTTATCGTAAATCAAATATGAATATTATTTTTATTAAATGTGTCTCAATTTTTCTGTTTTCCTAGTTTTTAGAGCAGACTCATCGTTTAATCGTTTATTGAGTTAAACAAATAAACGATTAAACAAATAAACACCAAAACACAAAAACGGATATCCAACCAATGTCGAATATCCGTTTTATAAAAAAGAAGCAGGGAGCATTACGCCTGTACCCGCATTTTCTTTCTCAGCTTAGTCAGTGCACTGGCCTTCATCTGGCGTACTCTTTCTCTGGTGATACCGATGGCTTCGCCGATGTCCTGTAAGGTCATCGCTTCCTGATCGCCGATACCGAAGTACATGCTAAGGATTTGCGCCTCGCGTGGCGTCAAATCGCTGAGTAATTCCTGTACTTTAATTTCGGAAGATTCCAGAACGGCGAGGTTAAAATCGGGGGCCTGAAGAGAATCATCGGCCATTAGATCGCCAAAAGAAGTGTCGCTTTCGCTGGCTACGGGCGCATCAAGGGAAGTACAGTAAGATCGGCTTTCGTAGGCACGTCGGATATTTTTTTCCGAGATACCGGTCAGATCGATCAGTTCTTCCATAGAGGGCTCACGCTCGTGCGTTTGGTAAAATGCTTCGGAGGTTTTAGCAATATCCGTGATAGAAGATTGCATATTAACCGGGAGGCGAATTTTACGTGACTTTTCGTTGATGGCCTTCAAAATTGATTGCCGGATCCACCAAACAGCATAGGAGATAAACTTAAATCCTTTGGTTTCGTCGAATCTTTCTGCTGCCTTTACGAGGCCAATGTTCCCTTCACTGATTAAATCACCGAGTGATAATTCTTTGTGATGGTACTGTTTTGCTACAGATACTACGAAACGAAGGTTATGGTTGACGATTCTCGTCAACGCATCTGGATCTCCGGCCTTAAGCTGTTTAAATAATTCCAGCTCCTCTTTTGGAGACAGGACATCGAATTTGCTAATGTCGTTCAAATAATCATTGATGGACTTCGCATCTCGACGCGTAATTGAATGATTGATTACTAAAGCTCTCATATAAGGCTAGAAAGTTTGGTAAAATAACTGGATAAATAGCTATTTTAAGATAAAAAATTGTATTCAGATAAATAGAAGCGTGTAGGTTGGTTTCCGTCGTTTATAACGTTTGGTATTCAATATTAGTTCCCCCTTTTCAAAAAAAATACAAAAAAAAGGAACTTTTTGCCCAAAATCCACTGTTTTCGCGTTTTTTCTAAAAAAAAATGAGTATGAAAACACAAGAAAGGGAATTTTTTTCAATAAATGAAACTCTTTACGTTATTTTAACACTATCTTTTGACGAGTTTATTTACGCTAAGTCACCATCAATTAGTTATATATTAAAAAATAAATTATATGGATGTAAATTGACAAACGCTAAATTTCTCCGAGCAGCAATTTTCGCTTTTCGTCGTACTCCTCCTCCGTAATCAAGTTATCTTCCCGCATCTTTTTCAGTTCAACCAGTTTCCGGTAAATCTCTTTTTCTTTTTTAGCTTTGTAATCTTCTGTGAAGAGATCCCGTTGTTCTTTCATTTCTTTTTTGTGATTTTTAAACAGGTTCTCTGCAAAAATCTTCCCGGCTTCCAGCTCTTCCTCGAAAAAAGATTTGGCGACATCCATATCAATGTCGGAGAGTTCGATATTTTCCTGAAAAAATTTGGCGGTCACTTTACCCAGCGCGTACGTGCTGGCACCAGACAATACAATACTGGAAGCACCACCAATGTAGGTTCCGATTCCCGGAATGGCTTTGATAAACGACGAACTTAACCGGGCAAGGGTGACGGTCGTAAAAGTACTGAGATAGGCCTTTCCACTTATTTCAAAATAATTTTTTCCGTAAATGGCGGCTAATTTCTTGATCATATCCAGTTGGATATAATAGATCAAAAAGATGTCAAGACCCGGCAATGGCAAGGCGGCTACGCCAAGAGACATCAATACGTGATTTTTGATGGTTTTTTCCGCGTAAGGAGTAATCATATTTTTTATTGTTAAAGTTATTGTTTATTAGACTTAATTATTTAGCAGGCATTTTTTGAAAATAGCTTCGCTATTAAAAATGCCTGCTAAATTTACCGAATCCCAAACTGATGAAAATGATGATCCACGTGCTTCCGGTTAATCAAATCCCACATCTCTTGATCCAGTTCTCCGAAAATAGGATTTGTATGGGTAGCGGCCGGATTTTCTTTATAATAAGTTTCGTAAGCCTGGAAAGTCGCCAGCAGTTCCGCTTTGGCCGTCGCTAAATCCGGATATCTCAAATCTTCCGTTTTTCCTTTTCGGAGAATTGGATGATCAAAATTCCGCATCATCGGCTGGTAGGTATACAAAGATTCCTGCATACGCTCGATTTTATTTTCCGGTGTCAGAATTTCCTTCACCTCAATTTTTCCCATTCCCATCTCTATAAAAAGTGCCAGGTGCTCCACCATGTGTTGTGGCGTCATAATCCCCCAGGCGGCCGGAGTGTCTTCCGTCAGTTTGGCCAGACCATTTTCCAAATATTCGTAAGTCACTTCTTTAAACGGACAAGTTTTTTGAACCAATGTTAGAATCGTAGCCGTAGCCACCAATTCATTATTTTGATCAAAAATTTCTTCAAACCATTTAACTACGCCCGACGGAAATATCTTACCACGGTCGTCCCGGTCTATTTTTTCTTTACAGGTCAAACGCACCTGAATCGTATCATTATGATAAATTGGTTTTAGAAAACGGCATTCATCCAGACCATAATTGGCACCCACCGGACCTTTCCCCGGATGCACAAATAATCCCGCTCCGGCGGATAACAGGAAGTAGCCGTGTGCCGCCCGCTTTTCAAAGATCGTTCCCTGCAACGAAGTAATATCGGTATGGGCGTAAAAATGATCCCAGGTCAGATTGGCAAAATTCTGAATATCGGTATCGGTGACTGTTCTTTTGTGCGTCAGAATAGACATGCCCATTTCAATATCCTCAAAATGATACTTAAAAGGATGTTTGGGGGCCTCTACCACTTTGGCGCCCGACTGATAAATTCCGGTTATGGCGGAAATCGTAGTCGGCGTACCCTGTATCGCACAACGTTGCAAATAATGTTTGATGCCGCGCATCCCGCCCATCTCTTCACCGCCACCGGCACGTCCCGGTCCGCCGTGTACGAGGCTCGGCAGGGGAGAACCGTGACCGGTGCTTTGCCGGGCATTTTCGCGGTTGATCACCAGTATCCGGCCGTGGTGACTCGCCGCACCAATTACAAATTCGCGGGCAATATTATCATCAAAAGTCGCAATCGAACAGCACAAAGAACCTTTCCCCATCTGCGCCAGTTCGATGGCTTCTTCGATGCCATTATACGGCATCATCGTACTTACGGGACCGAACGCCTCGATGTCGTGTACACCCGTATTGACGTAAGGATTTTTTTCTAATAATAAAATAGGACTGAGGAATGCACCCTTCTCAAAGTCGGCATCGATCAGGTCAATTCTGTCCAGTTGACCGTAGACAATTTCGGCGGTTTTAGCGAGTTCTTTTACCCGGTCTACGACCTCTACGACCTGGTCTTTACTCGCCAGAGCGCCCATCCGTACACCCTCGGCGGTGGGATTGCCGATGGCGACTTTTGCCAGTGCTTTACCCAGTGCGATTTGTACGTCGCCCATGAGTTTTTCCGGAACAATTACGCGACGGATCGCCGTACATTTCTGACCACATTTGGTCGTCATTTCTTTTCTGACTTCTTTAATAAATAGATCAAATTCCGGTGTGCCGGGAACTGCATCTTCGCCCAGCACCGAACAGTTCAGACTGTCCGCTTCCATATTGAACGGGACCGCTTCGTTAATGATCCGGGGATTGGATTTTAGCAGTCTTCCCGTGTTAGCAGAACCGGTAAATGTCACTACGTCCTGTGACTCGACGGGCTCCAGAATATTCCGGGCGGAACCACAAATTAATTGTAAGGCACCTTCCGGTAAAATTTTGGATTCGATGATAGATTTGACCACCGCTTCCGTCAGATAAGCGGTAGCAGTAGCGGGTTTTACTACTGCCGGAACACCTGCCATCCAGTTGACGGCACATTTTTCCAACATTCCCCAAACGGGAAAATTATAGGCATTGATATGAATGGCAACGCCTCTTTTGGGTACCATAATATGGTGGGCCATAAACTGACCGCCCCGTGATAAATCCACCGGATCACCATCGACGTGAAACGGTTGGTTGGGAAAATTTTTCCGCAGCGAAGCGTTGGCAAACAGATTCCCAAAACCTCCTTCGATATCAATCCAACTATCGCTGCGTGTAGCGCCCGTCTGATAAGAAACCGGATAAAATTGTTCTTTGCGTTTGGTGAGGTAGAGCGCCAGTTTTTTGAGCATCATCCCACGCTGCTGAAAGGTCATTTTGCGGAGTTTTGCACCGCCCGTCGTACGCCCATATTGTAAAATGGCGGCGATATCAAGTCCTTTGGCGGTAGCGAGTGCGACCGTATCTCCGTTGACGGCGTTGTAGAGTGGAGTGCCGTCTCCGTCTCCTTCAATCCATCGTCCCAGGACGTAGTTTCCTAATTTTTTCATGATTTTAATTTGGTAATGATTTGGTAGTAAAGATAAGGAATAATGTGGTAATGGGTAATTAATAATGTGGTAATGAATAAGGAATAATGTGGTAATTAATAATGTGGTAATGAATAATGTGGTAATGAATATTGTGGAATCTTATTAAGTCGTGATAGCTTTATACGATTAAGTCGTGATAGTTTTTGTCTTATTAAATCGTGTTAACTTTGTCTTATTAAATCGTATCACTTTTTAAAATTAAGACTATGAGTAACCAGATTACA
>CAKZUV010000013.1 GCA_937921555.1 uncultured Saprospiraceae bacterium | reverse complement strand
TGTTGGCATTTGCGGTAAGTTTTGACGGCGAGCGGGCGGTTGCCTTCGGCCAGGTACGCTTCCATTTGTAAGCGGTAGGCCTCTTCCCAGGTGGGATCAATTTGGAGGGCGCGGACAGCCAGGCGGATGGTTTCGTTGGGGTTGCGGGAGAGTTGTAGTTTGGCAAGTGACATCATGGCTCCGAGGACGAGCACCTGAATACGTTCGCGTTCGTCGGCGCACCAATCTTCGTAAATACGGTTGGGGAGATAAATACCACGGTACAAATCTACGGCTTGCTGGTAGGCCAGCAGTGCTTCTTCCGGTTGCTCATTGACAGATTGATTGCCAATTATAATCAGGTCATCCAGTGCATCAATATCCATCCAGATTTGTGTAGTATCCAGCCGGTACGTCAGTCCCTGCCGAATAATAAAAACCTGATCTTCCCGGTTGATTTTATCCGGCTCGATGGTTTTAGAGAGTTGATGGAGAGCAGCTTTAAAATTACGATTACCCGCTTTTTCATCCGCCTCGTGCCAGATGCGATCGATGATAGAAGCCTTGTGCATGGCCCGGGTATTGCGGCTGGTAATAAAAAACTGAAAGAGCTGAATAGCGGTATCCCGTTTCCAGGCCGAATCGGGAATTTTCTTTCCGTTCAGGATTACTTCAAAAGAGCCGAGCGTTTCAACTTGTAAAACTGCGGCTTCTTTTTTTTCAAAAATTTTGGTAACTGATAAACCTTCTCGTATCGCCATTGCTACGAATTATTTTTTCTTTTTATTCGAAAGCTTGTCAACTTTTTCGTTCAAGTCCTGAACTTCTCCGGCAATTTTATTGACAGCGGCCATCAATTCCTGGAAGTCCGTTTTGGAAGCGGAGCGCCATTGATTAATTTCCGGTTCGATGTTTTGGTCGATCACATCTTTTACCTGATTCTGAATTTGTTCGACCTGCGCCATCGGATCTTTGATGGTCTGAATGACCAGTTTCGGTGCATCGAGGGCAACCTTTTTCCAGAGGTCAAAACTCTTGGCAAGGATTCCTTTTTGTTCCTCGGCGGGTTTGTCTTCGAGTGACTCCAGCGTGACGTCGGCCAGTTTGGTTTGAATAAATTCCATGGCTTTAGCAAAGTCAGAAAATCGCTTTTCTTCTCCTCCCTGTACGTGCCGTATATTTCCCCGCCACTGGACCTGGGTTTCATTTTTATCGTCCTGGTAAAGCTTTTGGGTAAAGCGGATGACGAAGGAAGTGGTTTGTTTTTGGTTGTTCATTTTTTTTGAGTTGGGCTACTTGCCATTTGCATTTTGCTGTTTGCTTCCCTCAATCGCGACTTATACTTTAATTCTAAAGGTAGACGGATTTGAAGGAAGCCAGTAGCAAAAAGCAAGCAGCAAAAAGTATTTTCTATAATTTATTCAACAGTCGCCGCCAATACTTCGGGCGTGGTGCTTCGTTACGGATGGCTTTGCCACGATCAATTAAATCCTGAACGGCGGTTTCTACCTGATCCCGTAATTCAAACATGGCTTCGTCGTCGTCCGTTTTATTTTGATAAGCCGAGGTGTCGATGCTTTCGCCAAAAATAAAGAAAAATGGCTCGGGACGTGGCACGGGACTCAACCCTACGCCACGGGACAACGGTGGAATTTCATCTCCATGATTTAAAAATTTGGTCCATATTTTTGTATTTTTTAATGGTTTTAAAATGGACATATTTTGAAAATCGTTGGCGTCCATCAATATGCTGTAAGCATCGTCTGCGCCGATGGAAGCGAACGGCTGAATGGGATAATTGTGGGCCGCGGCCATTTTCACAAAACCCAGTCTTTCTTTCCAAATTAATTGGTAGGCCTCGCCGTCCCGTTTGGCTACTTCCCGGCCACCACCCGGAAAAAGTAAAAGCGAATCCCCCTGCTCCATTGCTTGCTGACAAAGTTCCCTGGTACCGACAAAACCACCGTCGGCTTCTATTTTATTTTTTAAATACGGTGCATCGAAATAGAGTCGATTGACCATCGTTCTTAAAAACACATCGTGATCGTTGTATAGTTTGGCCCGCATCAGGGGTACGTCGAGCATTCCGTATAAGGTGTGGTTACCGACGTACATGGCCGGGCGCTGGCGGATATGTTCGAGGCCGTGAAAGCTGGGCTGAAACCAGAATTCCTGTAGTTTGGTCAGACCGGAAGTGTAGGGTTTTTGAGGCAGATCGAAGTCTGGTAATAGCATCATTCCACGCATGGAGTTTGTGGTTTTCTTGTTTGTTAAAAGTTTTTTATGGAGAACAAGATAGTGCTTTTTTGGGAAATTGGTTGTATTGGTTGTATTGGTTGTATCAGTTGATCGGTTGTATTGGTTGATCAGTTGATTGGTTAATTAGTTGGATCGGTGCTCCGCGATAAGAGCGTACTAATTAACTAATCACCAATCCACGATTGAAGAGCACTGATTAACTAATTACCAATTAACCAATCCGCACATCCTCCAAAATCTCCATGCCGATCTCCCACAAATCTTCGTACGGAATATATTCCAGTTCGGCGGACTGATTGGCGAAAACGATGTCCCGGCTGGTCATTTCCTGATAAAGCGGCTGGACTGCTTTTTTAGTGGCGCGTGGAGCAAAGCCTTCGTTAGCAGCGATTTGGAGCATCTGGATAAAATGGGTCGTCCGCATCGTATCTTCTTCGTTCAGGTAGCGGGTATTGTATTTTTTTAGATTTTCGATCCGCTGGTAGGCCTCGTCAAACTTTTTACGGTTCCATAAAAACAAGACTTGTAATAACAGTACGGGAATATTCATTCCGCGTTTGTCTTGCGTAAAGGTGGGTATTTCGTTCAGGAATTTTTGGATTTTAAATTTTTTGTCTTGCGTTGGATTTCCTTTTGCTTTTCCTGTTTCTACTAAAAACTGCACATAAGCTTCGTGCAATATCCAGCGTTCTTT
>CAKZUV010000012.1 GCA_937921555.1 uncultured Saprospiraceae bacterium | reverse complement strand
AACTGTTCACTTTCATAATGACCGATATCGGCGATGACGATTCGCTGATCGGCGTCAAAAAACTCATGATATTTAAAATCAGCCGTCAAAAACAGGTCTGCCCCCTGTGCGATGGCCGCTGGAAGCAGAAAGCTGCCCGACCCGCCACACAGTGCTACCGTTTTTATTTTCCGGTTACGGAGTTTGGTGTAGCGGACACATTTGGCCTTCATCTGTTTTTTGATATGCTTGAGAAATTTGGTCTCTTTCGTGGGCGTTTTCAGTTCGCCGATCATACCGGAGCCAATCTCACTATTTTTATTTTCTACCGGAAAAATATCATAAAGTACATCAGGTGCTACCTCCCTGAGCGCACGGAGAATTGCTGACTGGCGACCCGCCGAAAAACGTAATTCCAGGCGGACCTCTCCCAAGCTGTTTTCACCGGATTTATTGCCTACGCCGATACTGCTGTGGCTGGTTGATTTTTCCGCTCCGGCATCGTACAATGCCTCCCGGATGGTATGAGAATGCGTTGCTGGTGCAAAAATCTGTAACTTTTTAGAAAAAGATTTCGGCGCCAGAATCCGGGTATTGACGAGCCCGAGACGTTCGGCAATTTTGCCATTTACTCCCTGATGGTAGACATTGTCCAGATTGGTATGAATCGCATAAATAGCGATTTCATACTGGATGGCTTTAATGATAATTCGCTCTACGTAATTATTACCATTGAGTCGTTTAAGGCCTCGAAAAACGATCGGGTGGTGCGCGACGATCAGGTTGCAATTTTTATCAATTGCCTCTTCAATCACCGATTCAATCGAATCCAGACAAATCAATACGCCCGTAATTTTTGTTTCCGGATGGCCGACGATCAGTCCGGAATTATCGTAAGATTCCTGGTAGGAAGAGGGAGCAATTGTTTCCAGATACTGGGTAAGTTGTTTTATTTTCATAGATGGTGAGGTTGATGTTTCAGAAAGTGAAAGATACGATTTTACCGGTAAAGTTTAGATGTTTTTCAGTTGAGTTAGTAGCCAGTTGCGGTTGTCCGTAGTGAGTGGATTGGTTTCCTCGATTAAGGTTTTTAATTTATCTTTTTGGTTTTTATCGTAAGGTTTTACTTTGAGTAGTTTTTTTGTTAACTGGATGATATTCTTAGCACCTTCTTTGTGATAACCCATAATCTTTTTACGGGATAGATAGGTACGTAAACTGCTGAGGAGCGATTCAAGCGCGATTATTTCATCTTCTTCATAATAGATTTTAAGTAATATAATTTTGGCTCGTAGATTAATGGTGAGGTCGTCATGTTCATATTGTAACAGATAGTTCATCGCTTTTGAAAAATCTCTTTTTTGATAATAAAAAATGGCGAAACTAATATTGATAAAACTCTCGCGATATTTATCTTCTAAATAGATTTGATTTTCGTTGATGAAGTTTTCTGCCCAGGAAAATTCTTTGAGTTTTATTGCATTTAAAACAGCATTTAAGAAAGTCCAACGAGATACCAAACTGTTATTTAAGAAAAGTTTTTTATCAAAACCTTCTTTATATAATTCGAATGACTCTCTAATAAACTCGTCTTTCCCGCGATTCATCTGACCAATACAATAGTTGATCGCCATCAGCGAGATATCTCTAAGCTCACCACGAGGAAATAGATATCCATGCTTGAAGATATTTTCTTTTAAATTTATAAAATGCGCTGGATTTTCTTTTTCGGTATTCGTTTTATAACCATAGTAGTATAAAGCAATTGCTGGTGTGTTTAGCAATTCTTCATTATCTGCTACTTCTTTTAAAATTTCATCAATCAGACCAATTTTGTAATCTGTTTGATAAACGGACTGATGTGCCAGCATCAGATAACTCTGGCGAAGTTTTTCTGCGATAAAGGTTCGGTGCAAACTATCGGAAACTTCTTGTAAATTTAAACTGATAGAACGTTTGGATCTACTGGAAGAAATATACTCTTCTTCCTGTAAAAGATATTCATTTCTAAGGAAATCACAATTCCGGTAGGGATGTTCCTCCTGTAGTTTGACCAGCGTTTTAAAATTTTTCTGATAGATCTTATCCAGCTTTCTATCTCTGTAAAAATTAGCCAGTGCAATTCTTGCTTTTATCTCGTCTTTTCTCAGTTCCTGATAAATCACGTACTCTTCCAGGGTTTTCATCCCAAAAAAGACTAATTGCCGCATCTTGGCATCATCATAGCGCAAGTTATTATACACTTGCTCGAAAATATTCGTTTTAGATAAACCAATGTTTTCCCGATACCGTTCGTTTTTTAACAAGTATTCAAATAGCAACACAACATCTTCCCGCTGATTGCCAATGGGCGAAACAATCCATTTTCGGAGATTTCTGATTTCTTTTTTGTTAAAAACGCTTAAAATTTCTATCAAACGACTATTATTCATAAGGTTCAAATATAATTATTTTCAACAAATATCAATGGTTTTAAATCTGTTAAATTTGTTATTTTGTTGATCGACAACACTTTAGGTATTTAAAAATAAGTTTATGAAAAAATATTTTACTCAACAAATGACTTTTTTTGTCTTTGTTTTAAGCTTGAATCATCTTCATATTTGTAGTGTAATCATTATGTACTGTCAAAATCGACCATTTATTAATCTTATGAAAAGTATCAAGAACATAAAATCTGCTATCACCCACTCGCTGCTTGCGATGGTATTAGTAGTTATGTTTGCTTTCTCCGCTGCGGCACAATCTAAGATTGCCGGATGGGAACTCACTTACAGCTTTCCCGGGGGGCAATTAGCCGAAGCCAGAGATATGGTGCAGACATTTGACGAAGGATTTGTGATACTGCTTAGCCAGGATAATTCTAGTCGTTTCCGGGTTTTAAAAACGGACCCGGACGGAGAAACTATCTGGGAAAATACTTATGATTATTCTATTGCAATAAGTAACGTAAGAGGTCGTAAAATTCTTCAGACGGAAGATGGTGGATATGTGGTTCTGGTCAATTGTTCGACTTGTGGAATGGATGGAGGAGAAAGCATTGTTGTTTATAGATTAGATCGATATGGTGAAACTATTTGGGAAAGAGAACTTGGAGCAAACTCCACCGCTGTAGACTCAGGCAGAAGTATCAAGCAAACAGATGACGGTGGATTCATCATTGCCGGAGATGTTCTAACCGATGATAATGCGGAGCAGATATCTCTTAAAAAAATAGATGCCAACGGAGATATTGTTTTTGACGTCACCTATGGAAATGAAAGTCGTGAATTTATTTACGATGTTGAAGAACTCGAAGATGGATTCATTGCTACCGGGTCTCGAACTAATTCTATTGATGATGCTGATTTATATTTAATCAGATTTAATACCGCAGGTGACTCGCTTTGGTCGGCCACATACGGAGGTACTAATCGTAGTGAAGGGAGAGCCATTAGTTTTACTTATGACGAAGATAATGATGTAACCGGATATATCGCAGCTGGTTTTACACGTACGTTATCTAACGAAGACAATGTTTATTTAGTACAGGTTGATACAAATGGAGACGAAGTTGCTACCAAAGTACTACCAGGAAGTTCATTCACAGACCGGGCATTTGATATCCAAAATACAAAAGATGGCGGTTATATTTTAACGGGTGTTACGGAACCCAGCAACATTCAGACGGCTACATTCTTAACAAAAGTTGATGGGTTGTTGGACGTAGAATGGACGGAAGAATTTGGAGTTCTAACAACAAGTTTTGCTGGTTCTCAGGGACTGAGTGTACAACAGACAAAAGATGGTGGGTACGCAGTAGTTGGTTTTCAGTCTGATCCGGACGATTTTAATCAAACTTACGGATACCTTTTAAAAACAAACAGTGAAGGCCAGATATTTTCTAACTATATCGAAGGACGGGTATATAATCAAACAGATGGCGAGGGTATTGAAGACTGGATCATTGTGGCAGAAGAGCAGGGAGGACAGGGACGTACTTTTTTCGCTACTTCCGATGAAGACGGTCATTACGAATTACTATTAAGTACGGGTACCTTTGCAGTTTCTATTCAAACACCGAATGTTTACTGGGAGGAAATGTCTACGACTTTTAATCTTTCGGTGCCCAACCTGAGATTAACACAAGATTTTCCGGTTGCTCCTTCCTCCGTTAGCTGTACTGATCTGGAAGTGGATATTTCCACCCCTTATTTGGTGCCAGGAAACTCAAATTTATACACCGTTCGCTATTGTAATCACGGAAATGAACTGGCCTTTGGTGCTTTTGTGGAGGTGAGGTTAGACAACAATTTATCGCTGATTGGAAGTTCGATCCCTAACACGGTAGTAGGAGATATCCGTCGCTTCGAGGTCGGTAACCTTGATTTCGGAGACTGTGGTGAGTTTACGATTGAAACCGCTTTAAATGCGGGAGTGGAAGATCAGCAGACGCACTGCATGGAAGCGGAAATTTTTCCCAACACGATTTGTGAAGACGATGATCCTGCATGGGATGGTGCAAGTATTAGGGTAACAGGAACTTGTGACCAAACCGGACCAGTAGATTCTGTCCGTTTTGAAATAGAAAACGTAGGAAATAATACGATGCTAAGTCCATTAGGATTTATCGTAATCGAAGATCAAATAATGAGAGATCAGCCACAGCCGGGCCTATTAGGTGCAGGCGAAACGTTCGAATATACGGTAGCAGCGGAAGGCGCTACCTATCGAATGGTGGCTGAGCAGGCTACAGGCCATCCCGGAGACAGCAGACCCACCGCAGCAATTGAAGGCTGCGGTGGATTCACTCCCGGTCATTATACCCGTTTTTCAGAAGATGACTACAACTACTCTAATGAGTTTGATTGTCAGGAGAACGTACCCAACCCATTAGGTAATTCAAAAAGAGGCTATCCCAAAGGCGCCGGCGACTCTTTATTGGTCGCAGCCAATGCTGACATGATTTATCACCTAAAATTCCAGAATACTGGACAAGACACGGCAATCAGGGTGGTGATTCGGGATACCATATCGTCTAATCTGGATCCGTCAACGATCCGGCCTGGGGCGAGCAGTCACGACTACGATTTCGAAGTCTACGCTGGTGGTATCCTGAAATTCACCTTTGAAGATATTTTACTCCCCGGTAGCAGTACCGACGAAGCGGGTTCTCACATTTATGTGAAATACCGAATCTCCCAAAAACCGAACAACCAGGTAGGAACTCCGCTGGCCAATGGTACTGCTATCACTTTTGAATTTGATGAACCAGTAAGTCTTATCGATTCCACCAACTTTGTGGGAGGACTTGACTTCCTGGTTTCGACAGATAATATTTTCCATCCGGAACTCGACGCGGTGAACGTTTACCCGAATCCATTTTCCGAGGCAGCTACCTTCGAACTGGCCACCACCGAAACGTTCGGTCAGCTAGAGTTTACGTTGTACGATGCAACGGGACGCGAAGTAAAGCGAATCCGCTTTAGTGGAAATCGCTTTGAACTACCAAGAACAGATCTGACCAACGGTATGTACATCTACCGGATCGAATCTAATGGTACTTTGCTAAGTACCGGTAAAGTGATTGCACAGTAATTTGAATAGTGCAGTGCCTTTGGTAATGAATTTCTATAAATTATAGTTGTCGCGAAGGACACGAAGATGCATCTTCGTGTCCTTCGCGCTTTTGTGGTGAGATAAAATATAAAAGGCAAAATGATCATAGGCTTTACCAACTTTCTTTCTCTGCAAAATTAACGAGCGCAATCCTGAGCCTAATTCAGAAAGGGAAATCACATCTTTTCATTGGTTACTGGCAAGAAGAATGGTTCATTTTCGTAGAATTTGGACTTTTTTTTGTTATAAATCATTAAAATTTCTATAAATCGAGGATGTTTTATAGGGTTTAAATATTTTAATTTTCAACAAATTAACCTAATTTTTTTGATATAAAATGAATTAAAATTTTGATAATCAGTTATTTATGATTTTTAATTATTTAGATATTTTTATTTTTAACTCAACAAATGCCTTTTTTTGTCTTTGTTTTAAGCTTGAATCATCCTCATATTTGTAGTGTAGACATTAAGAACCACTGAAAGCAACCAATAAATAGTTTAATATTAATTTGAGATTTAATATAATAGTTTAAGTTTTTTCCCAAAAAAACGATTTTTTATTTTCATGAGATTATAGTTTGTAAAATCGGACCACTGTCGGCAAAGCAGGTGGTCCGATTTTTTTTACTTACTGCATTTCTACTAAAGTTCCCCTCATTGGTTGCATGATTCCTTCTGCTAAAATTTTACTATTATCATCCCGTAATTTAGAATATCCCAAACATTTTTTATTTTTAAGAAAAAAATGAATATCAAAAAAGTCAACCTCGCCCAAAAGCTAGCCACCTTCTCCGAACACTGGTCGCCTAAGATAGTCGGTGAACTGAATAATCAACACGTCAAAATCGCCAAGGTCAAGGGAGACTTTATTATGCACCAGCACGATCACGAAGATGAATTGTTCTACATCATCTCCGGAACCTTATTTATTGAGATGAATGATCAAACGCTGGAACTACATCCCGGAGAACTGGTTGTCATCCCCAAAGGAACGCCACACCGGCCCTACGCACCCGAAGAGGTCCACATCATGCTGTTTGAGCCAGCCACAACGATCAATACGGGAAATCAAGCTGACAGTGATCTGACGGTGACGGATTTGGAGAAGATATAGAGGAGTACAATGTTTGGCTAATTGATTGTTTCTATTCTCATAAAAGCTACTTCCGCTTTCGAAGTTCAAAAAAATAAGTACCCGAAATCGTCAGATTGGCTGCTCCCTTCATGTACCCACTAGAATCGACGATTTTTAAAGTTCGAGTATAATCTACCGCCAGATAAACCGGACCGAGATGATAGCCGATCTGTAAGTCCAGGCCATAGCTTCTTTTGGCAGCGGCATATGGGATATCAAATGGATCAGACCATTCTGAAAAATAGGAGATATTGGGACCTATTCCAATAGAGACTTTGTCTTTTATTTTTCGGTTGAATAAAATAGAGATGCTAAACTGCTGATAGTTTACAAAATGAGATGGATCATAGAATTCAACCCTATCTCTTAGGATGTTTACCTCGTATTCTTTTCTGGAATAGCTTCCCCGCATTCCTAAGGACCATTTGGAAGATAATATTTTTTGTAATTGAAATCCAAAAGTGATGCTTCTTAATCCGGAACCTGAATCTTCTTTTGTGCGTTCCAGGATATATTCTTCATAGATTTCTCCATTTTGTTCTGATACGTATTCATGAGAAATGGGCGGCGTATTTAAAGTCGCAAAATCGTACCCGATGGCAGGTCCTAAAAAGGTCTGTGCGGAGAGATAAAGGCTGAAGCACAGGAAGAGGAGGGTAAAGTGGATTTTCATAGGATGAGGATTTTAAAAAAGCTACTTTCGTTTTCGAAGTTCAAAAAAATAAGTACCCGAAATCGCTAGATTAGAGAAATGTTTCACGTAGTCGGCGGAGTCTATAACTTTTAAGCTTCTAGTATAATCTACCGCCAGATAAACCGGACCGAGATGATAGCCGACCTGTAAGTCCAGGCCGTAACTTCTTTTGTCGGCGTTGTACGGGATACCATCCGGATCACTCCACTGTGAAAAATAAGAGATATTGGGGCCTATCCCAATGGAGACTTTATCTCTTATCTTTCGGTTAAATAAAATAGAAATACTATAATGTTGATAGTTGATAGGACGAATTGGACCTGCGAAATTACTACTGATAAATATCTTAATGTTAGCCAGGTATTCTTTTCTGGAATAGCTTCCTCGTATTCCCAAAGACCATTTAGGAGACAACATTTTTTGTGCTTGAAATCCAAAAGCAATACTTCTTAAGCCAGCGCCAGAGTCTTTCTCTGTGCGCTCCACGAAATAAGCTTCGTAGGTTTCACCATCTCGTTCTGATACGTATTCATAAGAAATAGGCGGAGTACTTAAATTCGCAAAATCGTACCCGATGGTAGGACCTAAAAAAGTCTGTGCGGAGAGATAAAGGCTGAAGCACAGGAAGAGAAGAGTAAAGTGTATTTTCATAGGATGGGAATTTTAGAAAAGGTAGATAGAAGTTTCTACTTCTATCTACCCAAGGTGAAAAATTTAATTATTTAATAATGACCATTTTTTTAGTTTCTATAATTTTTCCTTGCTGGTCATAATAGCAGTAAATTAGTAGACCGTCTAAATTATCAGAGTTAAAGCTTTGATCAAAATTCTTACCCTCGTATACTTTTCTTCCGTTAATATCAAAAATCTTAAGAAGGGTAGGTAATTCCTTATCAAAGAGGCGATCACTATCAGTTCTTTCGGCCGCATTTTGTGAATATGATGTACCATTTGACTCAAAATTGTTTAGTCCAACATCATTGCAGCTAGGATCATCTCCTTCGCAGTCCTCCATTCTTAAATTATATCTCAGCTGGAACTCCTGAGTTATATTATATAATCTTATACTAAAAATCTGAGGATAAAAAGCATATTCTGGCCAATCTAGAACTGTTAAACAATTTCCTGTAACTGAATTTGTATTTCCTGCACCTTGTACAGTCCATCCTGATGGGAAATACCATCGATATTGATCATCAGAGAACCCTTCTTCAATACATAACTGTATGGCAGCATCACTCTCGCAATAACGAGATTTCACGTTTACGAAAGCACAAGTTTCGCTGTCACCTAGCCCAATCCTTCGAAAAGCTCTGCGAACAGAGGTGGTTTCCATTGAGCAGGGATCCCAGTTTAAATCTACGGCCATTTCCACGGCTTCCATAAAGTCGGGATAATCCGCTTCTGTGTTATTGAGGATTTGGAGTGCATCCAATACAATAGTGATGGCTTTTTCTATTCCGAGTGGAGGTATCGGTACTTGAAATCCGGGGCCACTGCCCTGTGAGATTAAGTAAAACCAGTGGCCAATAACTTCACCTCTATCGTGTTCTTCGGTCAAATTCATTACTTCCTCCCAAGTGCTAAACTGGGGGTTTTCTAAATCCCTTGCTGCTATTTCCGGCCTGTCATCTGCCATAATCCAATCAAGTCCACCCGTTATATCAGGACCAAGGTTAATGGTTTCATCATTCTGAATGATAGATTCAATATAAGTTCCAAATATATCAGCAATTCCCTCCTGAAGAGATTTTGGACCAACTCCTTCATTAGCTAAATAATTATTAGTTAGAAAAACATGAGCTAGTTCATGTGCGATTACATCATGTAACCCTGTATGTCTTCCATCGATTGACCCTATCCCTAAAAATGTATTGTCCATGTCAGAGTCAGGAACTACACCAGCACCAAAAGAGTGGTTACTTGTACTTGTGCTAACGCCAATATTTACATTTGTGAATTCATCTATTTCGTTAATTAAGTCATTGAATACGGGAATAACATTAGACGCACAGAAATGAGTTTGCCAATTTGCAATTCTGATTGCAGGATCATTCCACTCTCCGGTAGTGGTAGTAGGAATTAGATTTTCATCATAGTTTCCAGCAAAGTAAATAGTTGTATTATCTGGGAAATTGTAAGTCTTGAGGACACAGTCTTCTGTTTGTAGTATTCTCCCACCATTATTTGGCAAAGCCTTATCATTAAGATTTTGTTCACCATAAGTGAAGGTGAATGCCTCTAAATTCATACTAATCTCAGATTTTCTAAGAATAGATCCATCATGTGCATTTATCCATGCTCGATAGTTTTTTTCACCTTCCTGATAATCAACCTTATAAACTAAATGATAATTGTCTGCTTCTGTTAATCCCCAATCTATTAAAGCTTCTGATGTATTGATAACATTATTGCCAATTATTGTGGCTGCCTCTTGTTGCGAGATAGTTGCCGTAGTATTAATATTTATTCCAGTTGCTATGGCTGGAGCAATACCGAATATCCCGGATTGTTCACATCCTCCTACTGCCCCAGGTGGCGCAGCCAGAATAGTATAACCACCATTTTCAACTTTTACTCCTTGGTGAAATTGTTGATATTTATAAAAAAATCTGTCAGGATTAAGTTTACTGGTGCTTTCAGAAATAAGCTCAAAAGAACTTTCGGGGTCTGCTGAAAGAAGATCAGGAATATCATCAAATTCCAAGGAGGCAGAATTTTCTGGGTCAAGAATGATTCTGCCTTTCGGATATATGGTTTTTACGTAGGCTTGTACTTGATCTAACGAGGTGGAATGGTGTCTGAATGCATTAAATGTAGGTGAATCAGATCGTAAGTTTTGCGTATTTTGACCTGATAGAAATAAGGAATAAGATAAGAAAAACATGACTAAAGCATATTTAACATACTTTTGCGTAAATGCGTAAATGCGTAAATGCGTAAATGCGTGTTGTTTTTAAGAATCATCAGTAATTGATTTTAGACAAGATTACTCTTGAGATGAAGAAAGTATCAAAACTCTGCAAAGTTGAATTAACCAAATATAGAGGTTTATTTTAATTTAATGAAATTTTTAACAAAAAAAATGAATATTTTATTTTAAATTGTTTTTGATGTAAAGATTGTTCTCTATGGGAACCCATTTGTAAAAGTAATAGTCTGATAGTATAATTTTAATGGAACTGAGATCAAAGAAAATTACCTTGCAAAGATAAAGGAGGATTTTATCCTGCACTATTGCAAAGACAAGTCATTTTAACATCTGAATGATTTATTCCTTTCTCAAAAAACTCAAAAGGTTATAAAATCTGAGAAAACATCCTTACCTTAATAGACTAAAATTGCCATTATGCCACTACCATTTATCCTTATTGGTCTGCTCGTCGCAGGACTGGTTTTACTGCTTTTACAGTACAACAGACTCTTGCGTTGTAAAAAAAAGGTGGAAGAAAGGTGGAGTAATATTGAATTGAACCTTAATCAACGCTACGAGGTACTGCCCGAAATGCTGGAGCTGGTCCAAGGCTACGCCAAACACGAAACGGCCGTCTTTGAAACGATTGCCTCTGCCAGAAATAAGACCATACTGGCCGCAAACGTTACTGAGCAGGCGGCAGCTGAAAGTCTGCTTTCCCAATCGTTAACGTCACTATTTGCCGTATCCGAAGCGTATCCGGCCTTAAAAAAAAAGGAGGCATTCCGTGATCTTCAACAACATCTGAGCGACGCAGAAGACGCTATTCATCTGGCAAAGAAGGAATACAATAAAATCGTTAAGCAAAATAATCAACGGGTGGTGGGTTTTCCCGGAAAGATGATCGCCGGAATACTGGGCTTCGGAGTTTTTGATCTTTTTGAGGCATAATTTCTTGTCCAGTTTTTGGACTATTCAATCAACTTTGTCTGAACTAATACGGTTGCATTGCGTATTTTCGGACGGATCCCAGCGGGATCAAATTATGTTAGCCGAGATTCGAGGCCCGCGTTCGATCGATCCCGGCGGGATCGCATTATTAATTTCAAGGCAAATAAAAAAGCCCCGTACAATCGTACGGGGCTTTTTTACAATTTTAATATCAAAAGTAAGTTAATCAAATCAGCCAACCGGCTAACATCGCATACGCTGAGTCCTACTCTTCGTTTCTGTCCGTCTGTGCGCTGGAAGAACCTCCTTCGATAAAATTATCATACGTGTCGTCATTATCCGTCTCCAGCGCATTTGCCTTGGCTTTCAAATCGGCCGGTCTCGGACCGATCAATCGTTCCAGGTCAGATTTCAGCAATACCTCATTTTCCAGTAGACTATTGGCAATGATCTCCAGTTCGTTGATCTTATCTTTCAATAATTTCTGGGCGCGTACGTACTGAGATTCCACCAGTTTTCTGACTTCATCGTCAATCAGCGTGGCCGTCTCATCGGAGTAAGGCTTGCTAAACTGATTCTGTTGCATTCCATAAAATGAAACGTTACCCACCTTATCATTCATCCCAAAAACACTGATCATGCTGTACGCCATCTTGGTCACCTGATCCAGATCACTCTGTGCACCCGTCGAAATTTTATCAAAAATAATCCGCTCGGCCGCCCGGCCACCAAATGTCATACACATCCGGTCCAGCAATGCTTCCGTACGCGTGATATATTCTTCTTTCGGCAAATACTGCGCATAACCCAGCGTACCAATTCCACGCGGAACAATCGTCACCTTTACCAGCGGAGAGGCGTGCTCCAGAAACCAGCCACAAATTGCGTGACCCGCTTCGTGGTAAGCGATAATCTTCTTTTCCTGCGGAGAAATAATTTTGTTTTTCTTTTCCAGTCCACCGATGACTCTATCCAATGCATAGTTGAAATCGTCCATATCGACTTCCTTTTTATTGCGACGGGCCGCGATCAGTGCTGCTTCGTTACACACGTTGGCGATCTCTGCTCCCGCAAAACCAGGTGTCATTTCCGCCAGAATCTGTGGATTCATGTCCGGACCTACTTTGATTTGCTTGAGGTGTACACGGAAAATAGCTTCCCGGCCTTTAATATCCGGACGGTCAATACCAATCTGCCGGTCGAAACGCCCCGGACGCAACAGCGCACTATCCAGTACATCCGGACGGTTGGTTGCAGCCATCAGGATGACCCCTTTGTCCGTGCTAAATCCATCCATTTCTACCAGTAACTGATTCAACGTATTTTCCCGCTCATCGTTTCCGCCCTGCATAGAACCCTTTCCACGCGCACGGCCGATGGCATCAATTTCATCAATGAAAACAATACAAGGCGCTTTCTCTCTCGCCTGCTTGAACAGGTCACGTACCCGCGAGGCACCGACACCCACAAACATCTCTACGAAGTCCGATCCGGAAATAGAGAAGAAAGGAACACCTGCTTCCCCGGCTACGGCCTTGGCTAAGAGCGTTTTACCGGTACCCGGAGGGCCGACCAATAGCACACCTTTAGGAATTTTTCCACCGAGTGAAGTATATTTTTTGGGATGTTTTAGGAAATCTACAACTTCCATCACTTCTTCTTTGGCTTCGTCGAGGCCCGCAACGTCGGCAAACGTTACGTTTACTTTTGCGTTGGCATCGAAGAGGGTCGCTTTGGACTTTCCAATATTAAAAATCTGTGCACCCGGTCCTCCGCCACCGCCGCTGACACGACGCATGATAAAAATCCAGATTCCGATCAGAATGGCAATGGGTAAAATCCAGCTCAGAATAGGTGCTAACCAGTTTTGCCGGTTGTCATAACTGGGTATTTTCTGTTGGGCAGGAGGAATATTATATTGTTCATAAATTGTTGCGAGGTCCTCTTTAAAGCTTTCTACCGATCCAATGGTAAAGGTAAAGTGTGGCCGTTCTGTTCCAAATTTACTTTTAGCTGCTTTGGGATATTTTTCTAATGCCTCTTCTTTAAGATAGACTTCAACGTATTCTCTGTTAATAACCTCCAGATTATCAATATCGTTGGCTCTTATCATTTCGGCAAACTGCTTCATCTCCAGTGGGTCGTTATTCCCGTTGGTGATGCTATAAAAGTTGAGTGCCAGTAAGAACAAGGCCAGCAATCCATAAATCCAGTAGGAATTGAATCGCCCCGTGTTGTTTGGCTTATTATTATCCTGATTTTCCATTAAGAGAATTTCAAATGATCAAAAAATAGTAATAGTGAATAAACTTAACACCAGGTGCGTTTTTTATTGGTCACCGAATGTTATATTGCTGAATGCTACGCTGGGATGAATCCCATATCATAGAAACAACGATAGTAGGCATTTAGTTGCTGCTTTGAGGTCAGTTAACTGTCAACACATCACAAAAGTGAATCAGGAGACAGTTGGTATTTGTTTTATCAGACTTTTTTTCTGTTTATTCCGGAATATTCTAAAAAAATGAGGATATTACAAATCCTGATATTCTGTAAAAATGGCATCACTCCATAAATCTTCCAGCTCGTAAAAAGCGCGTGATTCCGGGTGGAAAACGTGGACCACAATGTTAAAATAATCCAGTAAAATCCAGGTAGCATTCCGCTGGCCTTCGAAATGTTCGGGTAATATACCGTGTTCATTTTTTAGTTGCCGGTAAACATTATCGGCGATAGATTTTACTTGTGTGACGGATTCTCCTTCGCAGACGATAAAAAAGTCCGTAGGTGATTCGTCTAAATGTCTGAGGTCAAGTTTGACAATATTTTTTCCTTTTATATCCTGAATACTTTCGATGACCAGGGCATTAAATTCCTCTGTGGAGAGCTCCGGATCCTGTTTTGCTTTATTTTGTAGTCCCAAATTAAGTTTTTATTATTTTTGCAGAAATAACACTGCTTTGAATATATTTTGAATTATGTAATTTTTATATGTGTAAAAGTACAAAAACATATTATCTTGAACACTATTGCTAACACGCTTTTCGTAGGAAAAGTTCTATTATATTATCGTACCCTGGAATCCACCAATCTAACGGCTATGGAGTATCTATCAAAAAATACTCCAAGCGATGGAACGACCATATATACGTACCGTCAACATGGTGGAAGAGGACAAATTGGCAGTAAGTGGGAAAGTGAGCCTGACAAAAACGTTTCTTTGAGCACGATCCTTTTTCCCGGCTTTCTCCCCAGCCGGCGGCAGTTTCTGTTATCTCAAACGGTTTCGTTGGCTATTTATGATTTTCTGAGCACTTATATTACCAGCAATTTACGCATAAAATGGCCAAATGACCTCTATGTGGGGGATAAAAAGATCGGGGGAATCCTGATTCAGAATATATTATCCGGTCCCCGGTTGCAATCCTCCGTCGTTGGTATCGGTCTGAATATCAATCAAACCGTTTTTGTAAGCGATGCTCCCAATCCTGTTTCTCTGAGTCAGTTAACTGGTAAAACGTACCATCTGGATACCCTGATAGAAGAATTTTGTCAGGCTTTTGACCTGCGTTACCGGCAGCTACGGGCAGAAAAATACGAGGAGATTGAACGTAGTTACCTGGTACGGTTATACCGCTATAAGGAACAGGCAATCTTCCAGCGCGAAAATTTGAGCATCTTTGCGGGCCGGATTACTGGTATAGCACCTGATGGCAAACTTCAGATTACCCATCAGACGGGAACCGAAGCATTTGGACTAAAGGAAATAAGCTTTGTGCAGTAGATAAAAAAGGGACAATTCCACTCCCGACGCAGGCAGTCATCTTCAACGATTCAACGATTCAACATCTAAATGTCTTTACTAAAAAAATTAGCGGGCGATACGGCTATTTACGGCGTGAGTAGTATCCTGAGTCGGGTACTCAACTTTTTTGTAATGACGGCTTATCTCACGAGTGCGTTTAAACGGGAAGAATACGGGGTGTATGCTGAAATGTACGCCTACGTTGCAATTCTGATTATCTTTTTTACTTATCGGATGGAAACGGCTTTTTTTCGTTTTGGGAGCCGTGATGGAAATCTGGACCGGGCTTTTTCGACGGGAAGTGTAATGTTATTAACTACCACAATTATTCTGACCAGTATGCTGGTGCTGGTAGCTCCGGTATTGGGACCGATTCTGGATAGCAGTAACTATCAGAAATACATTGTTTGGTTTGCGTTTATTGTAGCTTTTGATGCCCTGACGGCACTTCCTTTCGCGCGGTTGCGGCTCACCAATCGCCCCGTAAAATTTGCGGTATTAAAGACGGTAAATATTTTGGTAAACATTATCAGCCTTTTCTTCTTTCTGGAAATTTTACCCCGGTTGATCGATGGCGGCTGGGACACAGGAAATGAGTTTTATGATAAAACAGACCGGATTAAATATGTTTTTATTGCCAATTTTATTGCCAGTGCAGTTACTATGTTATTGTTGTTACCGGAGTACTTTAAAATTAAATTCAATTTTGACCAGGCTTTATTAAAAAAGATGTTGATCTACGCGGCACCATTAATTATTGTAAGTATTGCGGCGGCGGTTAATCAGCATCTTAATATTTTATTGGTAAAAAATTGGGCAACAACCGACGAGGAACTGGCAAAGGTGCTCGTAGGAGAATACGGTGCTTGTTTTAAGATTGCGATGCTGATGAGTCTGGCGATTCAGGCTTTTAACTACGCGGCGGAACCCTTCTTTTTTAATCAGTCTGAACAGAAAAATGCCAAAGAAACCTACGCAGACGTGGGCCAGGCATTTGCGCTGGCAGGAAGTTTTATTTTTCTGGGAATATTATTGTATCTGGATATTTTTAAACACTTGATTCGTAATCCGGATTATTGGGTAGCCCTGCGGATTGTGCCTATTTTATTACTGGCTAATTTCTTTTTAGGACTCTACTATAATTTTTCTATTTGGTATAAACTGAGAGACCGCACTACGATGGGGGCCTATATTTCCGTCGCCGGATCTGCCATTACCCTCGGATTAAATTTTCTGCTCATTCCCAAAATCGGGTACATGGGTGCGGCTTATACGGCGATGATTTGTTACGCCTTTATGGCGGCGGCAAGTTATCTGACCGGACAGCGGTACTATCCGGTTCCTTATCCCGTTGGTAAAATGTTTACCTATATTGCATTAGCCGTAGGAATATATTTAATCAGTGATTTTTTAAAAGATAGTATGGGGTTATCTGTTCCAGTTTCTTTGTTGGTGAATACGATTTTACTGTTGGCCTACGCGCTGATGATTGTATTTATTGAGCGGGATCAGCTGCGTAAACTATTACGATCCAAAAAATAACAGAACGACATATTGTTCGTTAGGAGAAATGATTAGGAGATTGTCCAAATTTTCATGATTGTGCGAACTTGAGAAAGTTTCGACAAATGCTAACTTCCCACCGATAAAATTTCCCCGGTTAGTAATTCCGAAAATTCATTTAAAATCATAGCCGTTGCCCCCCAGACGGTATGTCCCTGAATATCAAAATAGGGAACATTTTTCAACACCATTCCATTGGGCAATTTCAGGTTCTTTTTTTGACGCATAGATTTTTCTAAGAAAATTTTCAGTGGCGTTTCTATAATAGCGTGTACTTCGGTAGGTTGCGGAATAAATGCCGGACGTTGGTGGGTTACTCCTAAAAATGGATATACCAAAAAATTACTGACAGAAATATGGAGATCAGAGAGTTGTCCCAGGATGGTAACGTCACTGGAATTGACGCCCAGTTCCTCTTCCAGTTCCCGCAGGGCAGCCGCTTTTGGAGAAGGATCTGAAGTTTCCAGTTTACCACCCGGTAAGCTGATTTGACCGGAATGACGATCTTTGGGATGAAACATTCGCTGAATCAAAACCAGCTGCGTCTCTTTTTTATCATTTGGATATAACAAAATAACTACTGCCGCTTCCCGGGCCTTACGGATGTCGGGCATCGGATAATCCCGTCCTGCGTGTGCCATGCGATATTGCGCGGCGCGTCCGGGAAGTACACCGGAAAATTTTTCCTCAATTGACTCAATTAATTCAGTTGTAAATTGCATGATTTTAAAACAGTGAATGGAGTAGATAGGTTTAATTTTGCCCGTAAATAAATCTGAGATGCTGGCCGGTTATCAGATGCTTTAACGTTTGTTTGGTAAGAAAAAAAGCGAGACCGTCCGGTAGACGATCTCGCTTGTTGCCTGAAAACAATTTTAAAAAGTTTTCCGGAAAAGATTTATTTCTGAACGATAAAACGAGTTGCTTTAGGTGCTGCGCCGTCGGCAGAAGTAACAATCAGGTAGCTACCTACGGTTAGTTCGTTGACATTCATATCAATCTGATTAAGACCCTGGTGCAGTTCGTTTTCCTGCTTTAAAATTACCCGACCGGTAATATCTGTAATTTGAATGCTAAGCATTTTTGCTCCTTCGTTTTCTAAAGTAATATGTAAATCACCACCGATAGAAGCCATCAGCGGGTTAGGATAAAAACCGATAGCCGGAGCATCAATAATTCCAGTGTTACAGTTTGTCTTCAAAACTTTCACCGCAGAAGCAGTTGGAAAAGTACTGGTATGATTTTCAACAATTCGGTAATGTGCCCGATCCTCCGTTTGACGGGTAGTGTATTCGTAATTATTGGACGTTACTCTACGGATGGTAGTAATGGTAGAAAAGTTGATTCCATTCAGACTCTTCTGAACTTCGTACGAACTGATGTCCGAATCACCATCGCTTACCCAGCTAAGAATTGCATTACAAGCATTGGCTTCGGTATTGAATTCAACGATGTCTGCTTGTGCGGTACCCACAAATAAAAAGCTCAGCGCCATGATTGAAAAGCAATTTTTGATCTTCCCTAAAGTTTTTTTTGTAAAAATGAATTTCATATGTGTGAATTAATTTAAAACTGGACCTGGCCAGTATTTTATTTGAAAAAAATAATAGAAATCTTGTTAGTAAGGGGGAATCTGTCCGGAGGGGGGAGGGGGAAATCTTATGGACGATTAGCTAGTTTTCAAATTTTGGGCCAAATCCAAAAAAATATTCCCGACGCACAAAAATATTTAAAAAGTAAGTCTTGTTAAAGAATTACTGAATCATAAATCAATAAGTTTTAGAAAAAAAATAGCCCTCCGAAAACGAAGCGCTATTACAAATGTTTTTACGAAGTCAGGATCAGTTCCCCTCACTGGCCCGGTTTACCTCTTCCTGGGCACTATTAATGATCGGGCCGTTTCCGCTGGCCTCAAATTCGGCACCCGGCTGATGAATCACTTCGATTCGTTCAATATTATCACCCGGCATTTCACGGAGCATCGACTGAATGTCCATATACTGTGTGGTTCTGCCATCGATCAGAATCGTAGGATTACCGTTTCCCGCCATACTGAGTCTTCCGTTGACAACCAGCATGCCCGGCACTTTTTTCATGATTTCCATCAAACTACCACTCACGCTGGTCAGACTCTTGGCGACGTTGACGACCATCCGGTCCGCTCTTTGTTCGAGCAGTGGAACTTTGGCTACCACTTCTACGGCGTCGAGGGTTTGTGCTTCGGGTTCGATGGCCAGATCGACTTTATGACTGGTATTATTTTCGTTCAGCGTAAAGACTTCCGACTGAAAATCGGTATAACCCAGCATCATGGCCTTGAGATAGAATTCTCCGGATTTAATTTTTTCTATAATAAAATTACCAGACGCATCGGTGGTTACGCCTTTGACCAGTTTGTCGCCCGCCACTTCGTACAGCACGATATTAGCGAATTCGACAATTTCTCCCTGGTTGTTTTTCAAATTACCGGAAACGGAATATTGCGCAGAAAGCGGAAGGGTACAGCAAAGTAAAAAAGCGAAGTAAATAGTTTTCATAACTTTAATTTTTTGGTGATTTTGATCGTTACCTGATCTGAAGATAGTGATAAAAAAAACTGTAAAACCTATAAATCGGGGTCTCCGGCCAGGCGTACCACATAATTGACAATCAAGTTGGAGGAAGGTTGCAGATTTGAGGAACAGACGTCAAATCCTCTTAAAATTCCTTAACTTTGCCCCCTGAAATTACAAAAATGAGTAATAAAAAAGAATTAGAAAAACGGCGTACGTTTGGAATCGTCAGTCACCCGGATGCTGGTAAGACGACGCTGACCGAGAAATTGTTACTTTTTGGTGGAGCTATTCAGGTGGCAGGGGCCGTAAAATCCAATAAAATTAAGCGGGGAGCAACCTCTGACTTTATGGAGATTGAGCGGCAGCGGGGAATCTCCGTCGCTACCTCCGTGATGGCTTTTGAATACCGGGATAAGAAAATAAATATTCTTGATACGCCCGGTCACCAGGATTTTGCGGAAGATACTTATCGTACGTTGACTGCGGTGGACAGTGTGATTGTGGTAATCGACGTGGCGAAAGGGGTGGAGTCGCAGACCGAAAAACTCGTTAAAGTTTGCCGGATGAGACAAACGCCGATCATTGTTTTTATTAATAAACTGGACCGGGAAGGAAAGGATGCTTTTGATTTGCTGGATGAGGTAGAACAAAAACTGGGGATCAACGTCACCCCGCTGTCGTGGCCGATTGGGATGGGACAACGGTTCAAAGGTGTTTACAATCTTTACGAAAAAAAGCTGAACTTATTTACGCCCCACGGAAAGCAGAGCAAGGAAGATGTGATTGAATTTACGGATTTGAGTGATAGCCGCCTGGACGAGCTGGTCGGAGAAAAACTGGCCGCCGAATTGCGGGAAGAGGTAAATATGATTACCGAGGTTTATCCGGAACTGGATCACGAGGCATATCTGAACGGTGAAGTTTCTCCCGTATTTTTTGGTAGCGCGGTTAATAATTTTGGGGTAAAAGAATTGCTGGATTGTTTTGTGGAAATTGCTCCTTCGCCGTTACCGCGTACGACGGAAGAGCGCGTAGTGCTTCCGGGGGAAGATCAGTTTTCGGGTTTTGTTTTTAAAATACACGCTAATATTGATCCACGGCACCGGGACCGGATTGCGTTTCTGCGGGTTTGCTCTGGAACGTTCGAACGAAATACGAATTACCTCCACGTGCGGCAGGAAAAGAAAATGAAATTCTCTAACCCGACCTCTTTTATGGCGGCCCGGAAGGAAGTGGTAGACGAAGCCTTTCCCGGAGATATTATCGGATTGTACGATAGCGGAAACTTTAAAATTGGAGATTCCGTTACAGGAGGAGAGGTACTGAATTTTAAAGGCATCCCCAGTTTTTCGCCCGAGCAATTCCGGTACGTCAATAACGCCGATCCGCTGAAATCAAAACAGTTGGCCAAAGGGTTAACGCAATTGATGGATGAAGGAGTAGCGCAACTTTTTACCAAAACGGAAAACAACCGGAAGATTATTGGTACAGTTGGTGCCCTGCAATTTGAAGTAATTCAATACCGCTTAAAACACGAATACGGCGCGTCCTGTACTTACGAACCGGTGGCGCTGCACAAAGCTTGCTGGGTGGAATCGGATAATCCGGAACAACTCAAAGCGATGCAAAAACGGCGCAGCCGCGATATGGCAAAAGATAAAGATGGAAAATTAGTCTTCCTCGCAGAATCTGCCTGGGCGCTGAATATGGCGCAGGAAAATTATCCGGACGTGAAGTTCCATTTTAAATCTGAATTTTAATTATGGTAATGAATAATTGGTTAATGAAAAATGAATAATGCTCGTCAACGTGAGAGAAGTGCATTATTTATGACGACTCAAAACTTATGTGATAATGAATAATTGGTTAATGAAGAATGAATAATGTTCGTTAACGTGAGAGAAGTGCATTATTCATGACGACTCAAAATTTATATGATAATGAAGAATGAATAATGCTCGTCAACGCGAAAGAAGTGCATTATTCATTAAAAAATTCTTAATTATTCATTACAAATCAACGATTCAACAAGCAAAGCGATTCAACAACTCAACGATTCAACAACTCAACAATATAAATGAATAGACAAGACGAATTTAAAAAAGTAGTAGCTCACTGTAAAGAGTATGGTTTTATTTACCAATCCAGTGAAGTGTATGACGGCCTCAGTGCGGTGTACGATTACGGTCCTTACGGAGTAGAATTAAAAAATAATCTGAAGCAGTACTGGTGGAAATCCATGGTACAGATGAATGATAATATTGTCGGAATTGACGCGGCTATTTTTATGCATCCAAAAGTCTGGAAGGCCTCCGGTCACGTAGATGCTTTTAATGATCCGTTGATTGACAACAAAGATTCCAACAAACGGTATCGAGCCGATCAGCTGATCGAAGGATACATGGACAAGATTGAGGCGAAGATCAATAAAGAAGTTGCCAAGGCACAGAAGCGTTTTGGTGATGCTTTTGACGAAGCGGAATTTCGGAAGACCAATGCCCGGGTACTCGCCAACGCGGAAAAGCACGCGGCTACCGCCAAGCGTCTGGCCACGGCGATGACCAACGAAGACATGGGCGACCTGAAAGCCATGATCGAAGAGTATGGTATAGCCTGTCCGGAAAGTGGTTCTAAAAACTGGACGGAAGCCCGTCAGTTCAACCTGATGTTTTCCACGCAATTGGGAAATATTGCGGGTGAAGCGGGTAAGTTGTATTTACGTCCGGAAACGGCACAGGGTATTTTTGTCAATTTCAGTAATGTTCAGAAAACGACGCGGCAAAAATTGCCTTTTGGGATTGCGCAGATCGGTAAAGCCTTCAGAAATGAAATTGTAGCTCGTCAGTTTATTTTCCGGATGCGGGAATTTGAACAGATGGAAATGCAGTTTTTTATCAAACCCGGAACACAAGATGAGTGGTTTGAAAAGTGGAAAGAAAAGCGGATGCAATGGCATAAAAATCTGGGACATCCGGCAGAAAAATTGCGCTGGCACGATCATGATAATCTGGCGCACTACGCCAAGGCAGCCGTGGATATCGAATTTGATTTTCCTTTTGGTTTCAAAGAATTAGAAGGAATTCACTCGCGGGGAGATTTTGATTTGTCGCAGCATCAGGAATTGTCCGGTCGGAAGATTCAGTATTTTGACGCGGAGACCAAAGAAAATTATGTTCCTTACGTCGTGGAAACTTCTATTGGTTGTGACCGGATGTTTTTGGCTACGATGAGTAATGCGTTGGTGGAAGAACAGGTGCCGGGATCGGATAATATGCGGGATGTCTTAAAATTAAATCCGGCGATTGCGCCCGTTAAATGTGCCGTTTTGCCACTTAAAAAGAATGAACCGGGGATCGTAGAACTTGCAAAAAAACTACACAAAGACCTCAGTTTTTCCTTCAATACACACTACGATGATACGGGTAGTATCGGGAAATTATACCGTCGGCAGGATGCGGTGGGAACGCCGTTCTGCGTAACGATTGATTTTGACAGTATGGAAGATCAGACGGTGACGATCCGTGACCGCGATACGCTGACCCAGGAACGGGTGCCGATGGAAAAGGTAGGAGCAATTGTAAAAGAAAAAGTGGATATGCGGAAATTGTTTTCGTAGATAAGGAAGCAAATAATTGTGATAATAAAAAAGAGTCATTGGCCGGAAGCTGATGACTCTTTTTGTTTTATAGAAGGTGAAGGTTTTTATTTGCGGTTGAAAATAATAATATTTTTAACTATAAACATATTATTGTTTTTATTTATTTTTTTACGCTCGAACACCTGTCACTTAAAATATCATTTTGTATATATATTTTTTCTAAAAGAGTAGATATTGTATATTTGCCATGTCACAAAACAGTTAAATAAGATGTTTTTAACGGAGGTTTTGGAATAGTTTTCCCTCTAAAAAGGGAAAGACATTTACTGCTTGCATAGAACTTTATTTTATGGAAAATGTAATTCAATTATCATCATTTTTTGTTTAAAGCTTTACTTTTGACTCAAGATGAGACATGTACTCTCTTAGGTGGAGTATTTCAAAAACGCACTGTTCTTTATAACCGTGAAAGTCATTGAAATCACCTCACTTACACTGACTTTTGGTAATCTGATCTTGCCTTTCGCTAAGAACGGGTTATCTTAAAAATAGTATAATTTTTTAATTAAAATTGTACTGTTTAAAAATTCGATTTTGCCTTTAGCTAAAATCAAATTATAATCTCGAAATCCGGCTTCGCCTTTAGCAGAAGTCGGATTTTTTTATAGACTTAGATTTTTTGTATTGTCATCATAGATTCGATCAATCAATAATCGTAAAGGATCAATGGCTGCCCGGGCAGGTATCGTATCTAATGTGAATTCTAATTTAATTTCTTCCTGATCAAACAATATTCGTTCCCGGAAAAGTAATTCCGCTTCCTCCCGGTCTTTGTAAAAACCAATATCTACCCAATCTTTAACAGGAACTTCCGTTGGCTTTCCTAACCCATCTGTTTTTGTTTTTTTAGCAATGATATCCAAAGCAATTTTATACTGACCATTTTCTAATTTCTCCATTTTAGTATCCATTAGCCGAAGATCATAAAGCGTGATTTCTTTAAACCAATCAGTGATTAAATGTTGTAGGGAATCCGGAACTTGTGGTTCGAGGTATCGCATAAAATCATTGGCAGTTGGATAAGGCGGCTCCTGATACCGATATTCCTCAAGGAACTGCCGCAAGGCCGTGTTGACTTTATCTTCTCCAATGTAATTTTGTAAAGCATAAAGTACAAAGGCTCCTTTGCCATAGTGAATATGTCCCTGGTTTTCTACCTTGTAAAGTGGTACTTCTTTTTCTGTTTCACTACTGCGTCCACGTAAATAACGCCTCAGGTCGTGTCTCAGAAAATCCTTCATTTTCAGATCATCACTGGTTTGTTTCATGACCATGAGTGAAGAGTATTCCGAGAAGCTTTCGCTCAGCATCGTTGACCCCTGCATCTGGGCACCGATCACCTGGTGTGCCCAGTACTGGTGTGCCATCTCATGTGCGATTACCGCGTCGATAACGTTGATATCATTTTCGTCTTCCAGATTTATGATAAAGCCGAAAGATTCAGAATAAGGCATGGTACCTGGAAAGGCCTGCGCAAAAGTTTGGTAACGCGGAAACTCAATAATCCGTGCTTGCTTATAATAATAAGGACCAAAATTTTCGGTGTAATATTCCAGCGATTTCTGGACGGCATCCAGCATACGTTCTACGTTGACTTCGTGTTTGTCGTGGTAATAAACTTCCAGGTCAATTCCGTTCCACTTACGTTTGGCTACTTGATAGCCGGCTGAAATAAAGGAGTAGAAATTTTGCGCAATATGATCGCTGCGATAGTGATATTTACGCCGGCCATTTTCCGATTTTTCACTGATCAATGAACCGGGGGCGACCGCTATTTGATCTTCGGAAGTAGAGATAAAAGTTTCTACGTTCACCCAGTCCGCAGCCCCATTTGTAAGATAATTTTTCATGCAAAGATGATTGCAGGTGGTTTGCAGTTCCGGCATTCGTGCCCGTTCCGGCAGGTCATAACTTTTGCGTTTGTTCTTGTCTGACAGTTCATTTTCTTCGGCATATCCAAACGCAGGAAGGACACTCATGTTGTTAAAGAAAGTACCGTTTTTAATGACATTGGTATTGGTAACGGAATTTTCAAAACCCTTAGCGGCATAACTGGCTTTGACCGAAAAAGTCGTACTATCGCCCGGTAGAATTGGATTTTTTAATTTATAAATTAGATAAGACTTTTCCGGACCCGTAAATACCAGTTCACTTTCGGAAATAACCAGTTCGTGATTTAATTCGGGATTAACGGTAAAGTGCAGCGAGTCAATGACCTGATTGGTTTTATTTTTTAAACCTAAATCAACGACTACCTCCGTTTTTCTGTTTTCGGGATAAATGTCAATATTATAAACGGCATCCGTGATGCTTAACTTTGGCAGGTCCTGATATTTTTTAAATGTTTTTTCATAATCGACCTGCTTTTGTTCCGATGTTTTACTATTGTCATAAGTATTTAGGACCTGTGTATTGTAATATACAAAACCTGCAACTGCCAGCCACGCTACACTAAAAAATCCAAGTGTACCGTAATAGGATTTATCCAGGCTTTTACGTCCTGCTTTCCACCGCTCTTTCAGTCTTTTGCTGGTACCGCGCGGCCAGAAAAGTCCCGCCAATAAAATTAATAATCCACCCAGCAGCATCCAGTAACCAGAAAACCAAAGATGACCATTCATGCCGGGACCGAACCCATTCATATCGGAGTACATGGTTTTGGGCGTTGCACCAATAACAAACATCTTGCTTTCGATCTTTAATGCTAGAAAAATGAAATCAATCATAAACATCATGACGACGGATACGAAATAGCCCAAATATTTATTATTAAACAGGACTTGAATGAAAATTAAAATACCTGCCCAAATCGAAAAGGTAATTAAACTGCCAGTCAGAAAATCAGTCAGATAAAGTCCCAGCTCAAAATTGGTGTAGCCAAGTAATGCCTGATACAAAATTCCAATAATCATTAAGGCCAGGTGCAGTAAGCTGGCTAAAAAAATCAAGGAAATCGTTTTGGCCAGAAGCGACGAGACGGAATGGTGAGGCGTACTGTCGATGACCTCATTCAAATGACTGTCGCGGTCCCGCCATACCAACTCTCCGCTAAAAAATACGAGAATGATGATAACGAATAAAGTGGCAATGCCATTGATTTCATCCAGCATTTTATAAGTGACCGGATAGGATTGTAATCCGTAAAAATCAAAGCCATTCCAAAGGTTAGAGATTAATAGAATAATTGAAAATAAAAGTAAGATGATAAAGACATTGCTCTTTAAAATTGAGAGAAAATTTATTTTAAAAAAAGTTTTAAAACTATCCCAGTTACCTGGTGCGTCTTGTGCTTTGGTTAAGGCAGGAGTTGCTAACTTTCTGGTATTCGTAACAGTTTTGGTATCCACTTTTTGTTTCTTGACTTTTTTTGCTTTGGCAGCAAAACTATACGTAAAGTAACCAAAGAGCAGCAGGATGAATCCAACGCTGGTCCATAAGATTCGGTTGGTAAGTAAGTAGCCGGAAAGGGAAGGATTAATTGTATTTTTTTCAAAAGGGGTAAAATATTGCGTATCCAGATTGTAAGTGGAAATACCAAAGATATCAATAATCGCAGCGGTGGATTGACTGTCTAAATCGCTGGCCATGTTGAGTCCGACGATATACGCAATGATGATGATCAGCGTTCCAAGAAAAGAGACAATGGTACTTTTGAAGCGGGTAGCCAACGCAAAGATGATCGTTCCGGCAAGAAACATATTTGGAACCACAAAAATAAAATAAGTACTGATGAATGCTCCCCAGGGAGTCGGTCCCATACGGTCTGCACCGATCCAGCCGACCGCCGGACCGATGGCGGCGCCAGTGATAAAAGCCAGATAGATACCCAGCATAACCAGGGTGGAAAGCACCCACGCTCCACAGAATCGGCCAAAATAATAACCGGCCTTACTGATGGGCGTACTAAACATGATCTCGTTAAAATTAAAACGGTAATCACGCAAGGCTGCATTGTTGAAAAAGGCAGTCGCAAATAACAATCCAAAAACGTTTAGAATGGTGATATAGGTCGCAACCACGGACGGTGCGTTTTTGTAGACGTCTCCTACGGTACCACCGATGACGACGCTGTCGCTGACAACCGCGCCAAAAACCAGCAGTCCTACAATAAACATAAAAATATAGAGCATGGGAGATTTTAATCCACGGGAAAGTTCTTTTTTGAAAAAGGCGGCAAACATACTTGGTCGATTTTAAGAAGATGAAAAAAATGGTCAGATTTACGCAGGGACAGCGGCATTAATTTTTGTAAAAAATACATCTTCCAGTCCCGGTTCAACTTGTATAAATCCATTTCCGGGATCTGTATCGCTGAGTATATGAAGTTGAGGAAGGCCAGCGACCATTTTGTCTGAAATAACCCGATAGTTTTGTTTGTAAGTTTCTTTTTCACTACGTTGAATTGTCTTCCGCCAGATTTTTCCATGCAGTTCAGTGAGTGCATTAGCGGGACTGCCCTTATAAACGATTTCGCCTAAATTCATAATCGCCATATCGGTACATAATTCTTTTACATCTTCTACAATATGCGTTGATAAAATGATGATTACCTCTTCACCAACTTCTGCCAGTAAGTTGTGAAACCGGTTGCGTTCGCCGGGATCCAGTCCGGCGGTAGGTTCGTCTACGATAATCAGCTTTGGACTTTTGATGAGTGCCTGTGCAATCCCGATTCGTTGTTTCATTCCCCCGGAAAATCCTTTTACGTTTTTATTTCGTTCGTTAAAAAGATTTACTTTTTCCAGTAGATATTCTACTAGTTCTTTTCGCTCCCTGCCATTGGTCACCCCTTTCAAAGTCGCCAAATGATCCAGTAACTGAAATGCAGTAATCCGGGGATATACGCCAAATTCCTGTGGCAGATAACCGAGTACTTTTCGAACACTTTTTGGATCTTCCAAAATATTAATATCATCCAGAAAAGCACTGCCGGAGTCCGCTTCCTGCAGCGTAGCGAGGGTACGCATCAACGAAGATTTTCCCGCACCGTTGGGTCCCAGCAGACCAAACATACCATTGCCGATTTCTAGCGTGACATCGTTGAGGGCGTGGGTTCCATTAGGATAGGTTTTTTGTAAGTTGCTGATTTTAAGTAAACTCATTCGTTGGTTGTTTTGATTTCAGAAATGTAAGCGTTGAGAATTTAAGCTAGACTTTAGCGAAACCTTGCTATTGGTTTTCTAAATCCTAAGGTAAGGAATAGTTAAGGAAATCAGCTATTATTTCTGACGAATGATTTAAAATATGCGACGAATGACAGTGTGTCCCGGATGATAAAATTACTCCTCCGGTAAATAAATATACTTTTTATCTGGCAGGGAGAGCGCTCCGGATTCAAAAAAGACGTCCGAAAAATGGGTCCCAAAAGTAGTCATGTAGCAATTGGTTCTTTCGAGTACGCATTCGTGTTGGTGTTCGTCCCTGGGCGTGAGGAGGATCGTGGCGGGCTGATTGGGTCGGCGGGAAGTGGAAAGCAGCAATGATTCGTAGGAGACGGCCCAGTCCATGGTGTGTTTTTTAAAAGGAGCTGCGTTGGCGGGAATAATGATTTTATGATGACCGAGTTGACGACCGGCTTCCATTTTTTCTTCCATCCAGGCGAGACGCTTGGTATAAACTTTATGATTGTTGTAAATAGTATTCAGTCGAATGAGCAAAATAATTCCAAAAATAAAAACAAGTGATTTCCGTTTCCTGTAAGCGGGAATAAAGTCAAATAAAAAAGGAATGGTGACGACGAGACTGAGTGGAAGATAATTGGTTTCGTGGTAAAAACGATAAAAAGTAGTCGGTGCGGACAAATGAATAATGATGATATAGCTGAGACTGAATCCGAGGATCAATCCTAACTTTAAAAACGGAAAAGCAATTTTTTCGTGTTTTTTAAAAATATGAAAAAGGTAGCCAAGTGCCGCAGCGATCAGCAGGACCGGGAAAAAATAATAGTGGTGAATACATTCTTCGAAGAACGTCTGATGAGAAGGGATCTGGTGAAAGTTAGGATAATATTTTTCGTAATTGTCCCAGAATTCTACCTGCTTGCCCCGGTCGTACCAGTTGGTAAAATATTTGGATTGTATAGCAATCACCCCAAATGCGAAAACGAGTAAACCCAAAATAGATTTGTTACGGAGTGCCCCGTTGCTCAGTAAAAAGAAGATTCCCAGAAAAAGATAGAAAGCAAAAACCAGCCGGTGCGTAAAACAAATCGGAATGGTTAACAGCAGCAACAGTAAAATTACGCGTAACGGAGGACGTGGATATTTTAATAAAATGGCAAAAAACAAAAGCGTAAAAGCAACTCCGAGTTTTAGCTCTGCCACCGGATAATAAAAACTTTCAAAAACCAATAACGAGAAAAAGAAAATCATCGCCCAGCCCAGCAGATCGTTTTTCAGATAGCGGACGATCAGGTGATAGATAAATCCATACAACAGGATAAAACCAACGGAGTAGGAGAGGAGCGACCACTGAAGCGGGAGACCCAATTTTGAAAATAATAGAGGAAATGCCTGCGTCAGTACACTCGTAAACCGGGCTGCGTAGATTTGAAAATTTCCATAATTGAGTACTTCAAAAAGCTGAAAAGCACCATCTACAAAAATTGCCCGCTCTTCGTAAAATACCACGGAAAAAAACAATAATACCACCCAGAAAAGGTATCCCATTATTTTTAATCCACGCGATGTCAGTTGATAATTCATAGTACAAAGTCGTGCTTCGGTAGCAGCAGGGTTAAAGAAACCACAAGATCATCATTAATTCTTTGAGTTCGAATATAATATGTCTTTTTTCCATAAAAAAAGCCAACTCAGCAATAAAGTGAGTTGGCTTTTTGTGGATGACACGAACAATTTATTTGTTGTTATTGGCCATTTCGATTTTATTTACTAACAAAGCTGCTTTTAATAAAAAGTCATCTTTGTGTTCTTTGAATTCATTGTGAACCATCAGCAGACGTGCCGCATCAAAAGCAGCAGAACCAGGATAAATTTGCCGGGCTGCGATGGGGTGGAGGCGATATTGTAAATTATTGGACCGCAGGAAAGACATATCCTGTTGGAAATTAATCACCTTGGCTAACTTATTCAGGGAAAACAGATAGTTGGTCTCTTCGGTAATTTCTTTCTGAACGTCATGAATCCGCTGGTAACGGAATTCTACCTGAGATTTTTCTACCAGGAAGATATCCCGGCGACCATCAAAGGTAATGATATCCCGTACATTATACTTGCGGAGATTTTTCATGAAAAATCCTTTCACGAAACGACGCGAAGGCCGCAATTTGTAAAAAGCGTTATCGAGTGCCTGCTCGTCCATCCGGAATTCTTCGTTGTATTCCGTCTGGCGGCCTGTCTTCATGTTGATGACTTCGCGCTTTTTACCGATTGTATTTCCGAGTTCATTGACTTCGGAAGAGACGTGAATGATGTTGACATCCGCATTATTGGCGAATGTCTCCAGGAAAATTTTGTTTGAATCCAGTTCAAACACTAAGAGCGATGCTTCACTGATCGCGTAGTAATTGGGATAACCACCGTATATGTTTCCGTACTTTAATTCTAAGAATGCAATGTTTCTGTCCACGGTTTTCAATTAGAGGTGAAATAAATAAAGAGTAAATTACCAAAGCTTGTAATACTTTCCAAGCTTATAGCCAATATATTGGGTATTTTTCAACAAAAATAGGCATTATACAAACAAAAATTTGCCACTATCATAAATCTTTTCGTCATTCGCAAAGATTTCTCCCCCATTTTTCATGTTTCCGATCATATCCCAGTGAATTGCTGACTGATTTTTGCCACCGGCCTGTAAATAAGACTGGCCGATCGCCATGTGAACGGTCCCGCCAATTTTCTCATCGAAGAGAATATTTTTGGTAAAACGGTTAATATCGTAATTAGTTCCGATGGCGGCCTCCCCAAATCTGCGGGTTCCTTCCATGGAAAATATCTGATCCAGAAAATCCTGCCCCCGGTCTGCCTCCCATTTATTTATAAGACCATCTTTTACCCACAAGGTCACATTTTCTACCTCCCGTCCCATATACACAGCTGGATAAGAAAAGTTAACCACTCCGTTGACCGAATCTTCTACGGGTGAAGTGTATACTTCGCCGGAAGGCATATTGGTTTGTCCGTCCGAATTGATCCAGGTACGTCCTTTGGTAGAAAATTCAATATCAATACCTTCTCCTTTATAGCGGATTTTTTCCGCTTTGTTGAGTACTTCGACAATCTGTTTTTGAAATTCGCGTACTTCCAGCCAGGCCGCAATCGGGTCGGGGCTGTTCAGTTTACAGGCGTTAAAAACAAATCGCTCGTAAGCTTCGAGGGACATCCCCGCATTCTGGGCGGAGGCAATGGTTGGATACTGGCAAAGACTCCGGCGTAAATCCCGGGTAGCGGTGCGGGCAAAATAGGTTTTAGTAGTGGCTGCACTGGCAGCTTTGACGATTTTTACTTTTTCCGGATCTGCCTCTCCTCCTTCTTTCAGATTGAAGGGCGCACGAATATAAAGGTAGGCGTTAAATTCTTCCATCGCCTTTTTATACGTAGGCGAAATATATTTTAGCTGATCTCCTTTGGCCTCTTCCATAAAAATCCGGTCCCGCCCGCGAAAGGCCAGATCGACTTCTACGCTGGCACCGGCCCTGGTAGCCGCCCGGTACACTTCGCGTACAAGCGGTTCGGCAAGCGTTGTGCTTTTGAGGTAAAATTGGTCGCCCGGTTGAATCTCCAGACAATAATTGACCAGTAGATTGGCGTACTTAGTGAGTATAGGGTTCATAAACTAAAACTTAGAAATTAAGTACGGTAAAATAATTGAAAAGTTCAGACTATTTGAATATTACTTTTAAAGATTTTATCCCCGGCCCCGGAGAGGAGTTTCCGTGATTTTTTACCTTGCCTCTTACGAGCACGGTGCTTCAACGCCTCAACAAGCGCAGCGCTTCAACAAGCGCAGCGCTTCAACAAGCGCAGCGTTTCAACAAGCGCAGCGTTTCAACAAGCAAAGCGTTTCAACAAGCGCAGCGTTTCAACAAGCAAAGCGTTTCAACAAGCGCAGCGTTTCAACAAATAACCCTACCAATGCTTCACCTGATACGGGTACCGTTTTTCATACAATGCACGGATTCGTTTTTCCATTTCTGCCCGGAGTTCCGGAATATTTTCTTTGGTGATAGCAGAGACAAAAATATTATCGTATTCAAAAGTATTTTTCAGGCGCTGCTTCAGTTCTCCCAGTAAGTCTTCCTGTGTTTCCGTTTCGAGATATTCGTCAAAGTATCGTTCCCGGTATTGATCAATTTTATTAAAAACAATCAACGTTGGTTTGTCGTACGACTCCAGGTCTGTCAGCGTTGCATTGACCGTGCGTAGGTGATCCTCAAACTGTGGATGCGAAATATCTACCACGTGAATCAACAGATCACTTTCCTTGACCTCATCCAGCGTAGATTTAAAACTCTCTACTAAATGGTGAGGCAGTTTACGGATAAAACCAACCGTATCAGACAATAAAAAAGGCATTCTTCCAAAGACCACTTTACGAACGGTAGTGTCCAGAGTGGCAAATAATTTATCCTCCGCGAAGACGTCTGACTTACTGAGGAGATTCATCAGCGTAGACTTTCCTGCGTTGGTATAACCGACCAGGGCGACGCGAATCATCTGATCCCGGTTTTTACGGCGGGTCCAGTTTTGTTTGTCTATTTTTTCCAGTTTCTTTTTTAGCAAAGAGATCTGATCCCGGACGATCCGGCGATCCGTTTCGATTTCTTTTTCCCCCGGACCGCGCATACCGATACCCCCGCGTTGTCTTTCGAGGTGCGTCCAGAGTCCTCGCAGACGGGGCAGCATGTATTGCATTTGTGCGAGTTCGACTTGTGTTTTGGCCTGTGCGGTCTGGGCACGATTGGCGAAGATGTCGAGGATGAGGCTGGAACGATCCACGATTTTCACTTTAAGTTCTTCTTCGAGAATACCCGTTTGCTTACCGGTCAGGTCGTCGTCAAAGATGACGAGATTGATGTCTTCGTGGTTTTCGATGTACTCGTGTACCTCCTGTAATTTACCGCTGCCGATAAAGGTTTTGGGGTGCGGTTGTTTGAGTTTTTGGGTGAAAACTTTTTTGGTGGTCGCTCCGGCGGTCATCGCCAGAAATTCCAGTTCGGCCAGATATTCTTTGACCAGTGCTTCGGACTGTCCTTCGCGGATGATACCCACCAGGATGGCGGATTCTCCTTCTTTTTTTAGCCCTTTTCTGTCTTTCTCACCGAGATTCCATTCTGCCATAAATTGATTGTATTCGTTTTGTTTTGAAAAATAGAATTACCGATACTATGTACTACATAGATACGACTTTTTAAGGTAAACCGGAAAAAGTGGAAT
>CAKZUV010000011.1 GCA_937921555.1 uncultured Saprospiraceae bacterium | reverse complement strand
TTGAAATAATAATAAAATTATGGTCTGACAAAAATCAAATTCGGAAGGAAGTCAACCAACTGATAGTGAACAGGCTAACCAGCAGGAAAACACATTACCTGTTTTTATCAAACTGAATAACCTTTTTAATTAAAAAAATATGAAACCATTTCCCGTTTATCCATTAATGAATATCAATATCCAGCGTGGTTTGGGCAGTTATGTCTGGGATCAGAATGATCGAAAATATCTTGACTTTTATGGAGGTCATGCGGTCATTTCTATTGGTCATGGTCATCCTCATTTTGTCCAGAAAATAAATAAGCAATTAGAAAAACTTGCTTTTTATTCCAATGCTGTTTTGAATGATTTACAAACGGAACTCGCCGAAAAAATCGGTACAGTTTCCGGTTATCCTGACTATCAACTGTTTATGGTCAACTCCGGTGCCGAAGCAATTGAAAATGCACTAAAACTGGCTTCGTTTAAAAATTTACGCACCAAGATGATTGCTTTTGAACGGGGATTCCACGGCCGGACTTCCGCGGCGGTACACGTCACGGACAATCCAAAAATTTCAGCAAAAATCAATCAGGGATTTGAAAGAGTAATTCTTCCGTGGAACGATCTGTCGGTCGTAAAAAAACATCTTTTAAAGGAGGATGTTTGTGCGGTACTGATCGAAGGTATGCAGGGCGTTGGCGGTGTCCACGTCCCTGACCCTCAATTTTTAAAGGAACTGGAAAAACTTTGCCAACAAACGGGAACCATTCTAATCCTCGATGAAATACAGTCCGGCTATGGCCGTTCGGGTAAATTCTTTGCACACCAATATTCGGATATTCAACCAGATTTAATTACGATTGCCAAGGGAATGGGGAATGGTTTTCCCATCGGAGGCGTGCTGATTTCTCCCGATTTCAAAGCGCAATTTGGTATGTTGGGAACTACTTTCGGTGGTACGCATCTGGCCTGCGCGGCGGGACTGGCCGTTGTCGAAGTGATGGAAAAAGAGGCGTTGCTGGAGAATGTAATCGAGCGCGGACATCAACTAAAAACTGAACTTAGCCAATTTAAAGAAGTACTGGAGGTCAGAGGCATGGGCTGTATGATTGGTCTGGAAATGCCTTTTCCTGTGAAAGCGTTCCGTACTTTACTGGTAGAAAAATTTGGGGTTTTTACGGGGTCTTCCAGTCAGCCTAATACGCTTAGAATTTTGCCGCCGTTGACGGTTTCTGAGGCGGAGGTGACGGAGTTTATTGGGAAGTTTAAGGAGGGAATTGTTGAGTATTGTTTATCTGTTTAACCTGCCTTCCTGCGTCAGCAGGAAGGTCGTTTAGCCTGCGTTTTTGGGATGTAGGTGGGACGTTTGAAATTATTTAAAATAATATTATGAGAGATTTTATTTCTGTAAAGGATGTCATTTCGATAGAAGAGATGTTAACAAGTGCAAAGTCTATTAAGGTTAATCCTTATGAGGATTCCGGTATTGGAAAAAATAAAACAATGGTGTTGCTTTTTTTCAATTCAAGTTTGAGAACCCGGCTTAGTACGCAAAAAGCGGCCCTTAATTTGGGGATGCATGTTATCCCGATGAACCTTTCGGAGGGCTGGGGACTGGAATTTGACGATGGGACGGTTATGAACATGGATAAAGCGGAACACGTCCGGGAAGCGGCGGCGGTAATCAGTCAGTACGCAGATATTATCGGCATCCGGACTTTTGCGGGACTGAAAGACCGGGAACTGGATTATGCGGACCGAATTATCCGGCAATTTGCGGCCTGTGCTTCGGTACCCATTGTCAACCTCGAATCGGCGATTCTTCATCCGCTGCAATCGTTTACCGATTTGTTTACCATCGAATCTTACAGGAAAAAGAAAAGACCGAAAGTAGTCCTTACCTGGGCGCCGCATCCGAGAGCGTTGCCACAAGCTGTTGCCAATTCTTTCCTGGAATGGATGCAGCAAACAGATTACGAACTGGTGGTCACCCATCCGGAAGGTTACGAATTGGCCGAGACATTTACCGCTGGTTGTACCATCGAATACGATCAAAGAAAAGCATTTGCAGATGCTGATTTTATTTACGCAAAAAACTGGTCCAGTTATCAGGAATATGGTAAAATTTTATCCACAGATTCTGACTGGATGGTCACGGCGGAAAAAATGACTTTAACAAATAACGCTCATTTTATGCATTGTCTTCCGGTACGGAGAAATGTGGTGGTGGCGGATGCAGTTATTGATAGCGATCAGTCGCTGGTTATTGAACAGGCTGGAAACCGGGCAGTTATCGCACAGGCAGTTCTGAAAAAAATATTAGAAAATCTAAAAGGTTGAAAATAACAATCGAATAGTTATGAATAAAATGAAAAAATTAACGGTCATTAAAATTGGCGGAAAGCTACTGGATAACGAAGCAGCCTGGCAGGCAGCGATGGACGATTTTGATAAAATACCCGGAGCTAAAATTCTGGTTCACGGAGGAGGAAAATTGGCTTCGGACCTTAGCCGGAAACTGGGAATTGAACCAGAGATGGTGGAAGGAAGACGAATCACGGATAGCGCCGCACTGGAAGTCGCCACCATGGTTTATGCGGGTTTACTCAATAAAAAACTGGTGAGCTATCTGCAATCCAGGGGAACAAATGCGATGGGCTTTTCCGGAGCAGATGGCAACCTTATTCTATCCGATAAACGAAGCGTCGGCGAAATCGATTTTGGTTGGGTAGGAGACGTAAAAACAATCAACACTACCCTGCTTATCAGCCTGTTAGAACAAAATGTAACACCCGTTTTCTGTGCCATTACCCACGACGGACAGGGACAATTATTGAATACCAATGCCGATACAATTGCTTCGGTTTTGTCGGCTGGCATGGCCGACAAATATCAAACGACGCTGAAGTTTTGCTTTGAAAAAAATGGAGTATTACTGGACCCACTGGATGATAAATCAGTGATAGAAAAATTATCAAAAACAGCATATTTACAACAAAAAGAAAATGGGGTTATTTCAGCTGGAATGATCCCCAAGATAGATAACGCGCTGGCCGCAAAACAAGCGATGGTGTATCAGGTAATGATTTGCGGAACAAACGGTATTCAATCATCAAAAGGAACAGAAATATGCCTGTAAAGTCCATCATAAAAAAGGAAGCCATTCAATTATTACAAGCGCTAATTGCTATTCCTTCCTTCAGTAAAACCGAAGATGAAACGGCAGAAATGCTTCAGGATTTTTTTATCAAAAAAAATGTCCCTGTACAACGGCACCTGAACAATATTTGGGTGACTTCCCAAAATCCGAATCCAGAGTTCCCTACCCTGCTACTCAACTCCCACCACGACACAGTAAAACCAGTGACTGGCTGGCAACGCGATCCATTTGAGCCAACCATTGAGAAAGATATTTTGTACGGATTGGGCAGTAATGATGCGGGTGCTTCGCTCGTATCGCTCGCAACGATTTTTTTGCATTTTTATTATCAGGAAAATATTCCACTGAACTTAATTTTTCTGGCTTCCGCCGAAGAAGAAATTTCCGGTAAAAACGGTGTAGAGGCAGTTTTATCAAAACTCGGAAAAATAGATTTTGGAATCGTCGGAGAACCGACCGAAATGAAAATGGCCGTGGCCGAAAAAGGATTGATGGTGATCGATGGAATAGCCGCCGGTAAAGCCGGACACGCCGCGCGTAACGAAGGCGATAATGCCATCTACCACGCGCTTCGGGATATTGATTTTTTAAAAAATCTTACTTTCGAAAAAACATCGCCCGTCCTCGGGCCTACCAAAATTTCCGTTACTCAAATTGAGGCGGGGACTCAGCACAATGTAGTTCCGGACCAATGTAAATTTGTCGTTGATGTCCGAACGACCGAAGCGTATTCAAACACCGAGGTACTCGACCTGCTAAATAAAAACACCTACTCTACTCTCACCGCCCGGTCGGTCCGGTTAGAACCTTCGGGAATTTCAGCACAACATCCGCTCGTACAAGCGGGCAAGAGACTGGGTATCTCTACTTTTGGATCATCAACCTTGTCGGATCAAGCACTGATGCCATATCCAACCCTGAAGATGGGTCCGGGAAATTCTAACCGTTCACACACTGCAGATGAATACATTTTACTTTCAGAAATAGAAAACGGAATCGATATTTACCATCAACTGCTTTCTGAATTAATTTCTTTTTATAAAAAACAATCCTTATGAAACTCTGGGAAAAAGCCACCAAAATAAATAGTTTAATTGAATCTTTTACCATCGGAAATGATCCGGACTTCGACTTGCAACTGGCCAGATTTGACGTTCAGGGAACGCTGGCACACATCAAAATGCTCGAATCAATTGGCCTGCTGACCAGCGAAGAACTGGCCACCCTTGAAATTGCCCTGGATGAGATTCTGGAAACGATCAAACAAAACGATTTTATCATCGAACCGGGCGTGGAAGATGTTCACTCTCAGGTTGAATTATTGCTGACCCGAATACTCGGAGACACCGGTAAAAAAATTCATGCGGGTCGCTCCCGGAACGATCAGGTGCTGGTGGACTTGAGGTTATTTTTCCGGTCCGAACTCCAGGAAATTACCGAACTGACCAAAAGCCTTTTTAAAGTTCTCATTACCAAAAGTAAACAATACCAGCACGTATTGATGCCCGGCTACACGCATACGCAGGTGGCGATGGTTTCGTCTTTTGGTTTATGGTTTGGAGCCTACGCCGAATCACTGGTAGATGATTTAAATCTGTTGTCGTCCATTTACAAAATTAACAATCATAATCCGTTGGGATCGGCGGCGGGATACGGAAGTTCTTTTCCACTCAACCGAAAGATGACCACCGAATTATTAGGATTTCAGGATCTGGCCTACAATGCGATTCACGCACAGATGGGTCGTGGAAAAAATGAACAATTTTTAAGTTTTGGTTTGGCTGGACTCGGAGCAACCCTCGGAAAATTAGCGTCAGACGTGGTCTTATTCAGCAACGAAAATTTTAAATTCTTAAAACTACCAGACGAATTTACGACCGGTAGTAGTATTATGCCGCATAAAAAAAATCCCGATGTTTTTGAATTAATCCGGGCCCATTGTAACCTGCTGCAATCATTGCCAGGTCAGGTGAGTCAGCTCAACGCCAATCTGATCAGCGGCTACCACCGAGATTTTCAGTTGTTGAAAGAAGTCCTTTTTCCGGCTTTAAAAAATATAAAAAACTGTCTCAAACTGGCTGCCCATTGTCTGTCTGAAATAAAAGTCAATTCTGATATTCTGGCCGATGAAAAATACAAATACCTGTACACCGTAGAAAAAGTAAACGAACTGGTTAAAACGGGTGTACCCTTCCGGGAAGCGTATCAGAAAATCAGCGGCGAAATCGAAGCAGGCAATTTTGAGTTTTCGGGAGCGATCAAACATTCCCACGAAGGAAGTATTGGGAATCTTTGTCTGGAGGAGATTGAAAGGAAGATGGAACGGATTATTTGATATTATTCAATACCCAATCGTCACCTCACAATTCGGAATCAGTTCTTTGAAACGTTCCATAAAATAGTATTCCTGATTTCTCATTCCGCTGATATTAATTCGGAGGGTTTCCAGACCGGTCATTTTTGAAAGATCGTGGTGAAAACTCATCGGAGTTATTTTGCTGGAAAAGTTCGAATAATTCCGGATCATGTTTAACGTTTTTAAATGGGTCAGTTTTGTCAAAGAAAGGGGAAACTGACCGAATCTGTTTTGATTCAGATTGAGTTCTTTTAAATTTTTCAACGCAGAAAGATCAGCCAATTCACAAAGATTGTTTTCCGCTAAATCCAGAATATCTTTCATCGTGATAGTTTTTTATTTTTTAACAACTTATAGTTTTTAAACCCAAATAATGTTTTTCCACCATTAAAATTTTGTTCAAAAAAAGTAAGCATCCGATACTTCCACCGTTCATGCTTGAATTTCGGGCGATTGGTTGGAATGGGACCGTCTTCATACAATTGATCCGCCCAGTCAAAGCGCGCAATCCAGTCTTCCATCACTTTCGGGTGGGTTCCGGTAAAGCGATTCGCATACCGCATCGGACCATAGTCAAACAATGCCGTTTCCGATGCGTACTGATCCGCCACGGCAGCCTTGCCTTTGTGAATGGTGTCCAGTGATTTTCGCTTATTCTGCATGAGCCGGGGCGGACGTACCCAACCGTAATGGTAGACCCACGCATCAATTCTTTTGACTTGTAATTTAAAAGTTCCTTCCTGCTGCCGGTAATTTTTATAATCAAAATCAGGGATTCGCCGGAAAGACTGCGCCGACTCCCAGGAATGAATATCCGGATCGTTGCGGATGATCCGGATCTCTTCGGGATACCAGCCGTGGGAAAGATGATAATGATCATAATCGCCCCAAAAATGCAGGTAATTGAACAGGAAACCCTCTACCCTTTTATCTTTGAGATTTTCCGCGCAGGCGGCTCGGATTGCCGGTAAGTATTTTTCGTGAATGACTTCATCAGCTTGTAAATAAAACAACCAATCGCCCGTGCAGGCTTCCCGCGCAATATCCGTCTGATGGGCATTTTCAGTCCCGTTGGGATATTTTTCCAGGTCCCATTTCGTATGGATAATTTTAATCTTTGGGTCGTTCAGGGATTCGATTTCCTGTAACGTCTGATCGTCCGGATCGTTGTCTCCGAGTGCCACCACGAATTCATCGACGAGTGGCAGGATCGAAGCGATGGCGGCTTTGATCGGATAGTATAATTTATCCGCATTTTTGACCATGGTGAAACCGGAAATGCGCGTTTGGGGCACTGGTATTATGTTTTAAAATTCTGGAAAATAGGGACTGTTCAATCAACTGTGTCTAAAATAATATGTCTGCATTGAGTATTAAGTGACCGATAACCAATAAACTGATTAACAATTTTCTATATAAATTATGTAAATAATATAGGATGCAAAACAATGAAGCAGACACAGTTAATTGAACACCCTCGGAAAATGCGAATTTTACTTAAACACCACCGGCAAAACCGTTCTTCCTTCCTTTGTTTCCAGGAGCAAATAATAAATTCCGGACGTCAGATTATTTCCCAAATCTATGGTACGCTGACTGGTTCCGACGGTTATGTTAACCGAATTTCCCCATTGCCGGATGGTTTGACCAGAACTGTTTAACATACTGATATTCAGACTCAGCGGTGACTCGGTTGTAAGTTCGAGAGTAACCGTTTCCTGTTCAACTATCGTTGGAAAAATACGGGCAGTTATTCCAAGATCTTTCAGATCATCGAGGCTGCTGAGCGTCGAACTGTATTTTGCCAGCGCATAATCGTAGCGGTCATCTTCCAGCGTTGTTCCGGCGGCAATAACGTCTCCATTGTTCAGTTGAACCATTCCTGTGATTCCGTCAAAATTAAAATCGGGCCCGATATCATGAATCGCCCAACCGTTGTTATTTCCAAAATTCATATCACGCTCCCCTTCTGCCGAAAAACGTCCCAGCAAAAACTTTGAATTGAATCCTCCGGTAGAACCACCCGCCAGAATCTGACCATCGGACTGTAAGATTAAGGATTGAATCGATTCGTTCGAATTTCCCGAAATTTTTACAAAACCGTCATTTCCAAAATTTGTATCTATACTACCATTTTCATTAAAACGATACAGTACAACGTCATTATCAATCTCGTCAAAATCAAACGCATTTCCTCCCACCAGAAATTTTCCATCTGGTAAGGCCACCAGATCATTGGCCCCATTATTAATATTTTCAGACTCATTAAAAATCGTAAATCCGTCGGTCCCAAAACTGCTCACGGCCTCTCCATTCTCATCAAAACGGGCAATAAAGATATTCTTACTGCCCGTCGTACCCGCAATCACCAAATCCCCATTGTCTGCTTCTACCAGCGCATTAGCACGGGAAAAACTATTCAGGTCAATCAATGTAATTCCATCAGTTCCAAAGCCATCGTCATTCTGACCATCAGCGGTCAACCGGCCCACAATTATATTATCTCTTTGCCCACTGTAAGAACGCCCCGCAATCCCGATTTTCCCATCAGACAAAATAACCGCATCCAGAATATCATCTTCCGGAAAACTGCTGCCACTTATCTGATTTATATATTTTCCATCGGTACCAAAACTCGTATCATAGTCACTGCCATCCGCAAGTAATCGCATAGCCAACAATGCAAATTTACTGGATGCAACTCGGACTGTTCCGAAAACCAGAATCTTTCCATCGTCCTGAATCAGGATTTTGTAGCCATGAGCCGAAGCATCCATATCGTCGTAGAAAAAACCGCTTGTTCCAAAGTCAACATCCAGACTTCCGTCGGGTAAAAAACGGGTCACCATTAATTCCAGGCCACGTACGCCGGCGGTAATAAATTTTCCGTCGGGTTGTAATGCCATTGATTCAAAGCGCGTATTTTCTGAGAAGTCTCCCACCACTTTTCCATTATCTCCAAAAGAAGAATCAAGTGTTCCGTCCTGCGCAGACAGTAAAAATGGAAAGAGTAAGAAGAAAATAATTGTAATTTTTTTGTACATGATTCAGGTGCTTGTAGTTTGGAAATTAATTTAAAAATCTAAATTAAAAAGAATGTTGATCAACAACTAGCTGAACAAATAGACTAAGTTGCGTCATTTACTTTTTAGCCCTAAATTGGGGATTGTACCGTTATATGTGTCATTTGGCATCCCGCACCTTGTGTTCCTCCCTGATTCGGGAGGCTGGCCTAAAGGAAAGCCAACGCGCTGACACACGTGACAGGACAACCTCCTAAATTGGCATCCATTATATTCTAATTCCCCCTACCGTACCACGTCCACTTTCTTAGTCGGCGCCTGTCCTTCGTTCCGGCTATCCACCTGCGTCGTCAGGCTGCTTGCGATCTCCAAAAATGCCAGTCGGGACGGATTATCCGGGTTATGCATCACCACCGGACGGCCTTTATCGCCGCCTTCCCGGATGCCCTGTACCAATGGAATCTGACCCAGCATTTTCGTTTTAGCCATCCCGGCCAGTTTTTTCCCGCCACCTTCTCCGAAGAGATAATATTTATTGTCCGGTAACTCTTCCGGGGTAAACCAGCTCATATTTTCAACAACGCCCAAAATAGGCACATTGACATTGGGCAATAAAAACATATTGATGGCTTTAACCGCATCGATCACCGCCACCTCCTGAGGAGTCGTCACCGCCACCACACCCGTCACCGGCACGGTCTGCACCAGCGTCAGCTGAATATCTCCCGTTCCCGGTGGTAAATCAATAATCATATAATCCAACTCCGGCCAAATACAATCCGCCAGAAATTGCCGGATGATTCCACCCAGCCGGGGTCCGCGCAAAACGACCGCCTGATCCGGATCAATAATAAAACCCAGCGACATGACCGGCATCCCGTGCGCCCGCAATGGCGTCAGCATCGCTTTGCCATCCAGATCCTGCACCTTTGGTTTTTGTCCCTGAAGACCCAGCATCGTCGGAATAGATGGTCCGTATAAATCGGCATCAATCAACCCCACCCGGTGTCCCTGCTGCTGGAGAGCCAGGGCTAGATTCACCGAAACGGTAGACTTCCCCACGCCCCCTTTTCCACTGGCTACCGCAATAATATTTTTTACCTGGGACAGGATTCGGGTGGGCTGAATCGCCTGCTGGGCTTTGGCAAAATTATGGACATTGATCTGCGCCTCGGGGTAAACAGCCTGAATGGCCGCCATCGCCGCAAAATTGAGTTCAGATTTCCCATGCATACCCAGGGTGGGTAACTGAATACTGAGATTGACTTGAGTACCCTCTATTTTTAAATCGTGAATCCGGTTGCTGGTCACCAGATCCTTTCCAGTTTGCGGGTCCATTACCGTGGCCAGCGCTTCCATTATTTTTGTCGATTCCATGGATGTTTAATTTTATCGCAAGATACTAAGAAATGAAGAACAAAATTGCCGGATAATCGGGCTATTTTCAGGGGAACAAATGGACTTTTATGCTTATTTTTAGAAAAATCATAGAACGTATTTCTCCTGAAAATCATTCGTGTTTTAACATTCTGAAATACTGTTTAACAGATATTTCGGTATTTCTACTCTCTAAAACACCTTTTTATTTTGGCAAAATAAAAATATCTTATTAAATAACAATCTGAATATCAATAACTTACCAGTTAAAACTTACTGTATACATTCTGATAAGTGCCATTTTTTGAGATTGGATAAGCTGGCATTAATTCCGTAATTGCATTTATAATGAAGAAATTACCTCCATTTTTATTAGACTGACTCGAATCAACTGGATTTTAAATCCAATATTGGTAATTTTACGTACATAATCACTCAGATTCAGCTACTTCAGTCAGACTTCTATTCACCACACCAATTTGACGACAGAATTTTCATCAACCATTTGAGAAAAGAAATAAAGTAATCGTTTTCAGAACGTTTACACAGAATTTTTCACTCAGGAATCGCGATTTAATAAATTTATTAATTGTTTAATTTGTTTGTCAACATCCCTCAACTAATTAATCAAAAACTATTACCATGAAAAGATTTTTCCCCCTTCTGGGTAGTCTATTCCTCATTTTTGGTACATCTGTCTACCTAAATGGACAAGTAAATTATACCGCTAATGATATCAACGAACCTTACACCGGTGGTTTCCGCGCGGGTGTCAACCCGGGTTATCATGGCTCCAACTGGAACAATACCACACTGGCAGCACTGGCCGCGGGGAATCCGGCTACGGGTGTACCGGGTGTTGGTGTACGGGCATTACGTGGTACCTTGCCCGAGGGCATCGGACTTCAGTACGAGTATACCACGTTCACTTCCAACTATGATTTTTTCCACGGTCTGGGTATGGAAGACAATACGGTTTTTGTCGGTTTTGCGGCGGATATTCATCGTGATCCAACGGAATATTGTGAAGGTATTCAAACCGATATGTTTGACAATCTCTACGAACCGATCTGGGACAACGGCGAGAACGGAACCCCCGTGAATGACAATAATTATTATGCTTTGTACCTCTACAATGTGATGCAGGCCGTCGGGCACCGCGTAAAATTTTGGGAAATCTGGAACGAACCCGGTTTTGACTTTACCGGGGCCAGAGGCTGGTTACCGCCGGGTGCGCCGGGCAACTGGTGGGAAAACGAACCCGATCCCTGCGACTATAAATTAAGAGCTCCGGTATTTCACTATATCCGGACTTTGCGAATTTCTTACGAAGTAATCAAAACACTATCACCGGATGATTACGTGGTAATGTCAGGAATCGGTTATAACAGTTTTCTGGATGTTATTCTCAGAAACACGGATAACCCGGACGAAGGAAAAGTCACCGACGAATTCCCGCTCAGAGGGGGTGCCTACTTTGACATTACCGGTTTTCACGCGTACCCGCACATCGACGGAAGTACGCGGTATTACGACAACGATATTCAGGATTTTGTCTATACCCGGCATTCGGATGCGGCAATTGCGGGCTTGCTGGAAACACAGGAAGAACGCTACCAGATTCTGAAAAGTTACGGATACGATAACACGCCTTATCCGGAAAAAGGCTGGACCATTACTGAGATCAATGTTCCCCGTCAGGCGTTCGGTCAGTACTTTGGCAGCGACGAATTACAGGTTAATTACTTGTCGAAACTGATTGTGGCTTCCATGCAGAACGGAATTCATCAAACCCATATTTTTGACATGGCTGAAAAAGAATATTTTGAAGACCAGGAAGATTCTTTCGATGCGATGGGTTTATACGAAAAAATTGAAGACTTGCGGCCTTTTAATCAAGTAGTGACCAACGGAGGAATTTCCTATAAAACGACTTCTGATTTTCTGTTTGAAACAACTTTTGATCCGGAAAAAACAGCGGACATGAATCTACCCGATGATATCGGTGGTGGTGCTTTTAGAAAGTCCAACGGAGAATATGTTTATACGCTCTGGGCTAAAACCGAAATTGACCAGTCAGAATTTGCGAGTGATACTTATTCGTTCCCTTCCAGTTTTGGGATTAATAATTTTGATAAAAAAATGTGGGACTATTCCAGTACCCAAAGTTCTGCTAATATTTCCAGTGCTGAAATTCAGCTGACCGGAACGCCGATTTTCCTTACACCAGACTTGAACGCTCCCGTCGGTGTGCTGACCCTGAACTGTCCGGGTGGCTATACGCTGGACGCTCTTTCTACCCAGCAGGAAATGGGAGCCGTGATAGAATGGGAATTTCCCAATGCAACTACAACCTGTCCTGAAGGTGGCGTAACCATTGAGCTGGAACAGGGACTTCCAAGCGGGAGTTTATTTCCTTTCGGTCGGACCATTGTCCAGTACGTAGCCACGGATGCCTGCGGCAACCGCGAAGAATGTGCCATGACCATCAACGCGGCGAGTACCGGAGGAGGCATCGGAGATTGTCATTTTTACCGGGCTAATTTCAACTGGCGGGGGAATTTCCGTGGCAACAAGTATTTTGTTTCAGAGTTTGATACGACGTACGCTGCGGCGGTGGAAATCGCCAATTCGCACGGAGGCTTTCTGGTTTCGATCAGCGATCAAGAGGAAAATGATTTTCTACAAAGAGAAGTACGGAAAGTCGCTTTTATCGGATTGAATGATATTGCCAGCGAAGGTAACCTGGCATGGCCGGACAATTCACCCCTTACTTATTCCAATTTTGACGATTGTAGTTTTTGTCCCGAAAATTCTCAGGAGCGGGACTTTGTGGTTTTTCATCCCTGGAACGGCAAATGGAACTGGACGAATGACGAAGATGACGGCGAACGGTTTTTTGTAATGGAACTGCCCTGTAGTACGTATGAAGGATGTACTGATTTGGACGAAGACGGGATTTGCGTAGACGCAGATTGTGATGATAACAATCCAAATGTACCAAATAATCCCGGTACGCCCTGCGATGATAACAATTCAAATACAACGGATGATCAAATACAGGCAGACGGATGTTCTTGTGCGGGAACGCTGGTTCCACCAACCGATGAGTGCCCGGTTTATACCGTTGAAAACGGAAATATTACCGTAAGTAATTTCAATATTTCGAGAACCAAAATCAGGTTATGGAGTACCGAAGGAGGCTGGGAGCAGGTTTTTGAATGTAATTTTGAATGTAATGATCCGACAGTAATTTCGGGCTTGTCCGGCGCTTACCATTTAAAAATTGATGCCTTCGATCAGGATTTTAGTTATATCTGCAAAGTGGACGAAGATTTGTTTATCAATGGCGGTCCTTGTACTGATGCCGACAACGACGGAATTTGTGCCTCCGAAGATTGCAATGACAATGATTCAAACCTGCCAGCTAATCCCGGCACTGCTTGTAACGATAACAATCCTGACACTGAAAATGACCAGATACAGTCAGACAGATGTACTTGTGCTGGAACGCCCACTACTCCACCGGACGATGAGTGTCCCGTTTATACAGTTAGCAACGGGACGATTACGGTAAGCGGATTCAATGTATCCCGTACCAAAATCAGATTATGGAATACCGAAAGCAGCTGGGTACAGGTTTTTGAGTGTAATTTTGAGTGTAATGATCCGACGGTAATTACGGGATTAGCCGGTGCTTACCATTTAAAGATTGATGCCTTCGATCAGGATTTCGATTATATCTGTAAAGTGGACGAAGACCTGGTCATCAGCAGCGGACCCTGCGTAGATAATGATGAGGACGGTATTTGTGCGCCGGCGGATTGCGACGATAATAACCCCGATTTACCGGCCGCAGTTGGTTCGGCTTGTGATGATAAAAATCCGGCTACGACCAATGATCAGATTCAGAGCGATGGCTGTACTTGTGCGGGTACCCCCGAGACGAGCGAATGCGCGACGATCATTACGACGGCGGATGAGCTGACGATTATTGGCGGTCAGCCAAACCAGATTATAAAGGTTTTTGATGCCAACTGGGAATTTGTTTTCCAGTGTTCGGGTGATTGTCCCAACCCGGTGGTAATTGATAATTTGACCGATCAGATTTACCGCATCAAAGTGGACGGATATGACAGCGACTGGAATTTTGTTTGTGATGTCAGAGAAGATATTTTCCCCGGTGCGGCCGCTAATTTACGGAACAGCAAGCAAGCGCTATCCATTAACAAACTAACTTTGTATCCTAATCCAACCCGAGGTATTTTCCAACTACGAACCAATGATTTACCAGCCAGTGGAGGGATTGTGAGAATTTATAATGCTACGGGACAGGTGGTTCTGGAAAAGGGAATTCAGGATTTTACGGAACAGGATTCTCTGCGTTTTGATTTGAGAGATAGTGGCAGCGGACTTTACTACGTGATGGTTCAGTTGCCTGCCGGGAAGGTATTTACGGAGCGAGTGGTTGTGGATGGTCAGTAAAATGAAAATTACTTTTTAACATAGTATGAAGAAGCCGGACGTTCCTTGGGAATGTCCGGCTTTTCATTTTAAATGAGTGAGATAGAATAGCAGATAATAACCAACTTTCATCACCCACCAAAATCCCTTTCATCAAAACGATTCCGCGATACCCAGATAAAAATTCTGGTCTTTGATATTGCCCAGTCCCAGGGCGTAGTCGATTCTGATATTCAGATTTTCTGATTTTACTATTTTGAGTCGTAGTCCGGTTCCAACGGAGATTTTTGTATTCTTTAAATCCAAATTGGATAGCTTATCCGTCACGTCTCCGAATCCACCAAAGAAAACAAATCCGATTCGTTCCAGTGCCTGCCAGCGATACTCAGCCTGGGTAAAAAAGGAGTAGCGATCCCGGAACCGGCCTTCCCGGAATCCCCGTAAAAGTTCGGCGCCCCCCAGAGAAGAAAGTTCCAACACTGGCGTGTCACTCCAACTCAGCCTGGTGAATACTTCGATAGCAATCACGTCGTCAGGGCGGCGATTGGACACAGTCCAGTATCTTCTGAAGTTAAGTTTCGTCAACATAAAACTAGCAGTACTTCCAAAGGATCTGTTATAAACACCGTGGGTAAATTCCGCAAAAACACCTTTGGAAGCATTCAGCACGTTGTCTCTGCTGTCAAAGGTCGCCGCAAATTCAAACCCCGAAGAAACGGAAGTTAAAGAATCCCGGAATAGCTGTACTTCCTCGATGGAAACCTCCTCCTCCAGTAGCTGAAGATTTTTAAATGAGGTGTATCGCCAGCCTCCACCGACAAAAAAATTGGGTGCTACCCGCCGGAGCAGTAAGGGCTCCAGTAATACATTGTCAAAAGAAATATCTGTGAGGTCTTCGTCAGGTGCCTCGCTTCCAATACCGTAATAACCAATCGGAAATTTTGAGTAGCCAAGATTACCTTTGAGCAGATAATTTTCGTGGGGAAGAAAAACGGTAAATTCCGAGAAGACAATAAACTGATTATTCAACGTATACTGAACAGAAATCGGAATATTTGAGGTACGTGTATCCGGTCCGGCCCCAAAGGGTTTGAACAAAAATTTGGACCCCACCCCAAATCCAAAACTGGTTACCGGCTCAAAACTGATAATAGGAGCAAACACCATTTTTGTTTGCCTGAAGGTTGAATCATCCCGTTCGGGACCGATATTAAATTCAAAAATATTAGCAATATCTTCAATAAATTCCTGGGCTTGCAGATTCTGACCAGAGGGATTCAGCGTCACAATAAAAAGGACACCAAAAATCTTCAGGAGAAATGAATTAAGCGGCTTTGATAATTTAAACATGGTATCATTACAGTTAAGTGGGCTTAATTGTTCAAATTTAGGGACCGAAAAATCAAATCGTAAAAACGGACTTAAGAGCTTGTCTAACAAGCTATATTTCATAAGCATCTATTTATCATTCCGGGAAGCCAATTTGTAGAAGTCTAATATTCAGAATATCCTCCCCCGACTCAACTCTTTTTCGTACATTGGCTTTCCAAATTATTAAACAAAGTAAAACAGAAATGGTAAAGAGACAGTTTGATCTAAGCAATAAAGTCGCCATTATCACAGGCTCCAGTAAAGGAATTGGCGCCGCCATGGCCCGTGGGCTGGCCGAATTTGGTGCTAAAGTGGTCATCAGCAGCCGGAAACAGGAAGCGGTAGATGCGGTGGTCGAAGCACTGAAAAAAGACGGCCTGGAAGCTACCGGAATTGCCTGTCACGTCGGAGATCCGGAGCAGTTAAAAAATCTGGTAACCGAAACAGTGGCCAGGTACGGTGGGATTGATATTTTAATCAACAATGCAGCTACAAATCCCGTCTACGACGGTATCGAAAAAATGAATGCGGAAATTTTTGATAAGATAATGAACGTAAATGTCAGAGCTTGTTTCCTGCTGGCCAATCTTTGTCATCCCGAAATGGTCCGGCGTGGTGGTGGTTCAATTATAAACATTGCCTCAGTAGAAGGTATGCGGCCCAGCACCGGATTGAGTCTTTATAGTGTCAGCAAAGCGGCGTTGGTGATGTTGTCCAAAACGCAGGCGAAAGAATGGGGGCCCGTGGGTATTCGCTCCAATAGTATTTGCCCTGGATTGGTAAAAACAAAGTTTAGTTCGGCCTTGTGGCAGAATGAAAAATTACTGGCACATTTGACCAAACAGTTACCTTCCGGAAGAATCGCCATGCCGGAGGAAATGGCTGGATTGGCGGTCTTTTTGGCAAGCGGGGCAAGTAGTTATTGTACGGGACAGACTTTTACAGCGGATGGTGGTTATTTGATTGCGGGTTAGGGTATCTGGTATCTGGACGGGGACGTCTAAACTAACGGTTTTTTAAAAATAAATTTGTACTATGAATTTTGAATATTCGGACAGGTCTTTGGCATTGCAGGAAAAATTGCGGGCCTTTATGGAACGGGAAGTTTTGCCGGAGGAACGGGCTTACGAGGAGTTTACTAAAGAAAATCTGTGGCAGGTGTATCCGAAAATGGAGGCGTTAAAAGAGCGAGCGAGGGCAGCAGGATTATGGAATTTATTTTTACCAAAAAATTATAATGAATTCAGTCCGGGATTGACCAACCTGGAATATGCACCGCTGGCAGAAATCATGGGACGGGTCCTCTGGTCGTCTGAGGTGTTTAATTGTTCTGCTCCGGATACGGGCAATATGGAAGTACTTGCAAAGTATGGGTCGCCGGAACAACAAGAGGCGTATTTGCATCCGCTTTTAAAAGGAAAAATACGTTCCGCTTTTTTGATGACAGAGCCGGCTGTGGCTTCTTCTGATGCAACCAATATTGAAGCTTCCATTGTACTGGAAGGAGACGAATACGTGATCAACGGACGAAAATGGTGGTCGTCGGGTGTGATGCATCCCAACTGTTCGGTGTATATCCTGATGGGAAAAACAGACAAAACCGCCGCCCGGCACATTCAGCAGAGTATGGTGTTGGTCCCCGCCAATACACCAGGCGTCAAGGTATTGCGACCGCTGGAAGTTTACGGAATGGTAGACTCTCCGCACGGCCACGCAGAAGTACTGTTAAAAAATGTACGGGTTCCAAAAGAAAATATGATTCTGGGTGCGGGCCGTGGCTTTGAAATTGCCCAGGGGCGATTGGGACCGGGACGCATTCACCACTGTATGCGGCTGATCGGGGCGGCGCAACGATCACTGGAACTGATGTGTACACGGGTAGCCACACGGGAAGCGTTTGGTCGTCCGTTAAAAGATTTCAGTAGTATTCGCCAGGATATTGCCAAATCAAAATGTGAAATTGATCAGGCGCGACTGTTGACACTGGCGGCGGCGGATAAGATTGACCGACACGGGATTAAAGAAGCAAAAGAACTCATCAGTATGATAAAGATTGTGTGCCCACAAATGTGCTGCAACGTGGTAGACCGGGCTATTCAGGCGCACGGTGGACTGGGCGTTTCGCAGGATACACCGCTGGCCGGATTCTGGGTCTACGGACGAACGGTACGAATTGCGGACGGACCGGATGAGGTACACATGCACCAACTGGGAAGAAATCTGGTGAGAAAGATTAGCTGATTTTTATCTTTTATTTAAATATGCTGCCAGGGCAAATCCCATACTAAAACATCCTTGTAACAAGTAACCTCCGGTGGGTGCGTACCAGTCGAGCATTTCTCCGATGGCGTAAGTATTGGGAATCTTTTTGAGTTGGAAATTTTCATCTATCTCTTCTAAATCTATTCCACCCAAAGAAGAAATAGCTTTGTCCAGTTCATCCGCCGTTTGCAGAATTACGGGCAAAGACTTGATCAGTTTACAAAGTACATCCGGATTCAGAAAAGTTGCTTTATCCGAACAGTGCTTGAGAAGGCCGATAGCCGTCCGGTCAAGATTCAGATCGACTTTCAGAATTTCTGTGACTTTGGAAAGTTTGGATTTTTGGTATTTTGCTTTTATTTGGTCGATGGTCAGCGTCGGTTTTAAATCCAGATAAACTGTCGCCGTTTTTTGGGTGGCCAAGGTAGCCTGAATCTTTTCACTCAAAGCATAAATGGCATTTCCCTCCAGTCCAAATTTCGAAATTACGAGTTCCCCTCGCACGGTATCGCCCTGGTAATTCAAAGCGATATTTTTTAGCGGCTTGCCCTGGTGCATAGCAATAAACCGTTCCGTCCAATCAACTCCAAAGGCACAATTGGCCGCCCGGAATGGCGCAACTTTCACCCCGCGTGCTATAAATGCATCCCGCCACGCCCCATCCGATCCCGTCACCCGCCAACTCGCACCTCCCAACGCAAAGACCACGAGATCAGATACCACTTCTTCTCCGTTTTCAAAACAAAGTGCTCCCGTATCGCTCCAGCCTGTCCATTTTTGTTCCGTACGGATGGTCACATTATTTGATTTCAACTGGTCCAGTATTTTATTTAAAACGGTAATCGGTTTCATTTCCCGACGGGGAAAAACCCGGTTACTCGTGCCCACGAAGATCGGGATATGTAGCTGTTCTAACCAATCGATCAAATCCTGATTATTAAATTTCCGGATGACTGGCTCCATAAAATCACGGGGAGAATATTTTTCTGATAACTCCTTCGCAGTACTCTGATAAGTCAAATTTAACCCTCCTTCTCCAGCTACCAGAAATTTGCGTCCCACTGATTTTTTCTTTTCACAAATTGTTACGTGGTACAGCTTCGAGTCCAATTCTGCGGCTAAAATTAGAGCGGCGGGACCACCACCGATGATTGTTAGTTTTTTCATATTTTTAATGGTCATACGAATTAAGGACTAAAATGCAAATACAAAATAAAGTGGTGTTCTTTCTTTGTGACTAAGATATTCTTCACCGAAGTTGAATGAGGCAAATAGCTAGTCAATTAACAGAATTGACTGCTGGAACTTTTCCCTGGAACAAACAGATTGCAATTTTTTAAATTTTACTTTTAAATTTATTTTTATTGTTCCTTTTTTTGCAGAAAAAAAACGAAACCAAAAAATCTGCCGCCTGTCGCATTTTTCGAATTCGGCACTTCTAATAAAATATCAAACC
>CAKZUV010000010.1 GCA_937921555.1 uncultured Saprospiraceae bacterium | reverse complement strand
ATCCAACAAAGATAAAAACCGATAAATCTGAACTTGATTTTAGGCGAATTCAATTTAATGAACAAATACCTAAATTATCGTACAGAATTTGTGCTTAATCATTTTATAAAATTCTGAATCTATTTATTTCGTATTCCTTAGGTTTCTATTTCTACAAAAAAATTTAAAAATAATTTGGCGGAACTATTTGTTTTATAATATATTTTGTTTTAACTTAGCGGCTGAAAGAAGTAAATAGGTTGTTTTATTGTCGTTAGTCTTTATGATATAACAGTCCTAATATTAATCATCAAAGTTGCGTAGCTGACTGCTTGTCTACTATATATTTCACTATGAAACGCAGCTAAAAAACATTTAGTTATGATAAGAGAAGACAGAATTCGACTTAATGAACGATTCATCAAAGTCTTTAAATTACTACAGGATCGCGGAGATATTATTCTCAATGACCGTGGAGGAAAGGGAATGGGAGATTTTGCCAGAAAAGTATTGGGCAACCGCGCTTACGGACATATCATTCGCGCCTTTTTGACAGAAACGGATAAAAGAGTTATTGATTACCACCAGGCGAGAATCGTTTGTCAGGAATTTGGGGTGAACGAATCTTATCTGATTGATGGAAACGGAACTCCTTTCGGCCGTGAATTACCTAAGGTCCAGCTAGCAGATAGTAATACAAATGCTATTCGCCCCAATATTATATTTACCTCCGTGCAGGCTTTTGCGGGTTCCGGAGACAGCGCAACGGATACTTTCGGATCCCAGGCGGAAGACAACGAACTCTTTGCTTTACCCGGTGTCAGTGGTGCCGGTTTAGTGGCCTTTCCGGTAGAAGGAAATAGTATGGAACCAGTTATCAACGATCACGATATCGTTATCTGCCGCGAAATTGACGGAGTAGGTGATATTAAAGACAACGATATTTACGCGGTGAAAAGCAATGGACACCTCTGGATTAAACACGTCCAGCGTATTAAAAATAATAAAGGGCGTACCGTTCAGCTGAAAATGATTTCTGCTAATCATCTGGAGCACGAACCTTTCACGCACGATGTAAGCGAATATACTCGTCTTTATAAAGTAATTAGAAAAATTAGTGAAATATAATTGATGAATTATATTTAGGAATATTGAAATAGCTGATCGGGTTTTCTGATCAGCTATTTTTTTACAAAAAATTGTATTTTTAATTTTTATAGTAAAAAAAATGTTTTATATTGTGGAGGTAAAAGGTCATTTTAAAATACCAGTATGATATTATGGTGCAAACAGAAGAAAGGCGGGAGTTAAATCGACGATTCAAAAAAGTGTATCAGTTACTGACTAAGAAGGGAGAGATTATCAAGAATAATCGGAAAAAAAGTAAAACCGCTTTTGCGGATCAGCTGGGAACAAAAGGTCACATTATTGATAAATATCTGGATGATCGTCGCTACATCACTTATCCGCAAGCAAAATTGTTATGCGCAAAATATCAAGTAAGTGAGCTTTATTTATTTCAGGGAATCGGTAAACCTTTCGACCCGCCGCCTGCCCAATTACCAGACTCCGAAGAGAAATTAGCTATGGCTTTAGGTATCAATTTTTCACCAAACATCCTGTTTACCAACGTAGAGGCGTTTGCCAGTAATACGGTTGGAGTGGATTTGCTGGAAGAACATCAACGTTTTCATATTCCCGGGGTGACGGGAGATTTAGTAGCCTTTAACATAAAAGGTAACAGTATGGCACCAACCATCATGACCGGAGATATGGTTATTTGTGCACCGCTCGAAGAAAAAGACGAAATGGTCGATAATGAAATATACGCGGTCGTCACCAGTAATTCGGTTTATGTGAAAAGAGTAATCCGGTATTTTGACCGGTTGAAAAACTGGACGCACTTAAAGTTAATTTCGGATAACCACGACGAATTCGATCCTTTTATTCTGGAAATCTCAGAAGTCCGGAAATTGCTGAAAGTGAAAAGAAAACTAACGGGACTAGGGTGACCATTTTTAAACAGCTTCATACAAAAACATACTTATGAACACTAACCAGATAGCACACCGCGCACCGGTGATCAACTCAGATGCTTTTCAAACTTATCGCAAAGTCGGTGCCTGGCGGGGTATGGATGTGTACGTTTACGAAAGTGTAAACCTCCGTTTTCATCCCATTGCACAAAACGGAAAACTGCTGATAAAAATAGAGTTTAACACATTTGATAAACACCGGAAAGAACTGGTTTTCTTCGATCAGTTTAACGAAATAGTATTGCAGGATCACCATACGAATCTCCGGCAAGTCGTCAAAGCAAACAGCGCCCTACTCTATCATGAACTACTGCAACAAATCAAAAAAGATGTCCGTGCCTCCGTAAATCTTTATTTACCCAATTGGGACAAGCTACGGATTTCCAATATTCAGAAAGATGGACTGCTGACTAAACCTGTAGAGGCCAAAGCAGCGACGGACTAGCTGACAATTTCCAAATACATCCACTCTGAAAGAGTCGTGTTGGTATTACACGACTCTTTTAAATAACTGCTGTTTTTTGAATTTGACTCCCGAATTAGTTTTTGGGAGTTCTTTTTTTTATCAGCCTTCTTATTGCTTTTTCAATTCCCGTTGGCGTACTTTTCGATAATTGCCGTACACGCGCGATCCAGCATTTGATATACCTCTTCAAATCCATCGTCTCCGTAATAAGGATCCGGCACGCTTTGATTATAATCGGGCCTTTCCATATTCATCACAAGCTGCACTTTTTCCCGCTGGGCGTCAGAATCAGCAAGCAGCAAAATATTCTGATAATTCGTACTATCCATCGCAAAGATCAAATCATAGTTTTCCAGATCCGCCGGTTTGATTTGCCGGCCTCGCTGATCCGTAATATCCAGTCCGTGCGTAGCAGCCACGGCAACCGATCGCGGATCAGGCCGGTCACCGACGTGCCAGCTTCCCGTTCCGGCAGAATCCACCGTCCAGTCCAGATTTTTTGCTTTTATTTTTTCTTTCAGAATACCTTCGGCGAGTGGTGACCGACAAATATTTCCCAGACAGACCATTAAAATTTTCATTGGATTTGTTTAGTTTAGTACAAATTTACGAAATGCAGAAATTCAAAGCTATCATAATCGATGATATTGCACAATCCAGAGCAACCCTCCGGGAGGACCTCGCCGCCTATTGTCCCGAAATTGAGATCATCGGAGAAGCCGAAGGCGTGGTCAGTGGTGCGCGTTTACTGAAGGAAATCAATCCGGATGTTTTATTTTTAGATATTCAGATGCCCGATGGTACCGGCTTTGATCTGCTGGAAATTTTACCCAAAATTTCTTTTAAAATAATTTTTACAACCGCTTCTGATGCCTTCGCCATCAGGGCCTTTAAATTTTCGGCCGTCGATTATCTGCTCAAACCGGTCGATCCGGATGATCTCATGGAAGCCGTCAAAAAACTAAAATCCAATCCTGCTACTGACCAACCCCTCGATCTGCTGCTGGATAACATAAAAAGCAACGAAGGTCCTAAAAAGATCTCTTTGCATACCCAGGATAAAATTCAGATTGTCGAAGTCAGCGATATTATCCGGTGTGAATCAAGCGGTAATTATACTATTTTTCATTTTGCGGACGGAACCAACCTGATGGTTACCCGGACCCTGAAAGAGTACGATCAGTTACTGAGCGACAGCGGCTTTTTTCGGGTTCACCAATCTCATTTAGTAAACAAAAAGCACATTACCGCTTACGTAAAAACGGAAGGTGGCTATCTGCTGATGTCCAATGGTCAGCACGTCGCAGTTTCGTTGCGAAAAAAAGCAGCCGTAATGGAAATGCTGGAGCAGCTGTAAAAGGATCAGATAATTTTATTTATTTAACATTCCTTAGCTTTTATTCCACCTCTTTAGATTCCACCAGGCTTATCTTTACTGCTCAACGAAATGTGCAGATGATCTTCCGTTCCTACGTGCCGCAGCGTATTCAAGCCCATTAATTTGAAATACAATTTTAACAGTTCGTTTCTGAACGCCCCGTGTCCCCTGGTGCGGATATCCACTGCGTGTACATATCCGTCCGACTGAACATAGTGCAAAGATTGCCGCTTCGTTTTCAGCCCCATTTTTTTGTAATCTTCCGGCTGCCGCTTACCATCCGTAATCAGTAAACTATTGTCAATAAAAATGACCGTACTAATGCTGAGGCGCAAAATAGGATGTAAACTGGAATAGGTATTTTTAATCTCCGACGATTTAACATTACTCTCTGCCAGATAGACAACCGCGTAAGCGCTGTAACCAATTACCAAAAAAATTGCAAAAAGCATCCGCAGTTTAAAACTTCTGGCACTACCAATCTTACCGGTGATTCTACCATAAATAAAACTAAAATAGAGCAGGAGCAAAACTATCGTAATGCCCATACCCGATAAAATGGCTGGCCAGGGTGCGAATTGATAATATTCGTGTCCAAATACGGCACCGCGAATAAGGCAAATAAAAGGCAACACCAACAAAAGGACCAAACGAATAATAAAGAAGAGTATTTTTTTCATAAACCTGTTTAAAACTATTAAACAAACTACCCCACAGAGAAAGTTTTGAGCTGGAATCGCTTAATTTTCAATAATTATTGAAAAATTATTTGATTTTGAAAAAATAATTTATTTCACCCAAAAACATATTTTTCACTTAAAACACTGACTATCAGTTACTTAAAATAAAACACCATTTAAAAACCATTAAACAAGAAAAATAATCATCATTTTTGTTTAACTTTTTATTGGAAAAGGTTAAACAATAATGTATATTTGTTAAACAAAAGGTAAAAAGCATATTATTTTGTTTAACGTTTTAAAATATTCAACATGTCAGCAACAGAATTCTATTCAAACTTAAACAAAGTGACTACGGTACTCAAGTCATTTGCTTACAATTTGACACAAAACGCAGAGGATGCCCGGGATCTTTATCAGGAAACGGCCTATCGTGCGATAAAAAATAAGGAAAAATTTAATCCAGGCACCAACTTTAAGGCGTGGTTAATGACGATTATGAAAAATATCTTTATTAACAACTACCGGAAAAAAATGAAGCAAAACACGATTATTGACAAGACCGATAATCAGTATTTCATTAATTCCAGTGGTAATGCTACTCAAAATGCCGCGGAATCAACCATTTTGATGAAAGAAATAAAGGCGATGATTGAAGTCCTGGACGATGGACTTAAAATTCCATTCATGATGCATTATCATGGGTTCAAGTATCAGGAAATTGCTGATAAGATGGAATTACCTTTAGGAACTGTAAAAAGTAGAATATTCTTCGCACGCCGCGAATTAAAGGCGAAAATTGGCAGTCGATACAACCAACCGGTAAGCGAGCTCATGCAAGCCGGATAAAATATATTTAAATAGAGTGGATAATAATGGGTTTTTCGCGATCTGCGAAAAATCCTTTTTTTATGGCCGGAACTTTGCGAATCCCATAATAGCGATTACCTTTGATCAAAATAGTATTCAGAGATTGAACTGTCAAATGTGTCATCTACTTTTGTTCCGTACTAAATACTTTTTACCTGATGTAATAAAATCATCATGACAAATTCAGAAGAGCAACCAAAAATTACTTCGAGAGAAGGATTGTCCATTTATCTTACCACACAAGTAGATGACGACGAACCTATTTTTCTAACTGGAAGTTTCAACAACTGGAATGTTGCAGACCGTCGCTACCAACTCAAAAGGATCAAGCCTAAAAAATACCACCTGACGATTCCCGCCGGGACAGAGCTGAAGTTTCCACTCGAATATAAATTTGTCCGTGGCGGCTGGGACGAGGTAGAACTGGACGAACAGGGCGACCTGACGGACAATAGAATTTTGAACAAACCCGTCTCTGAGGTAAAGGTTTATGTGCCGCTCTTCGCTACCAAAAATAAAACCTACGATAGCAACCGGCTCCCGAAAATTGTGATTATTTCCAATCATTTTGAAATACCACAACTTATCAAAACCAGACGGATCACCGCACTCCTTCCTCACGATTATTACGAAACGGACAAACGCTACCCCGTTTTATATCTTCAGGATGGTCAGAATCTTTTTGACGACTATGCTCCTTATGGTAACTGGGGCGTGGATAAAAAGCTGGCCGAAATGAGTGGCAAGGGAATGGGAGATATTATCATCATTGCCATCGACCACGGAAAGGAAGAACGGATGGCCGAATTCACACCCAACCATAGCACGGGCAAATTCAGAAAAAAGGAAGGCAAACAATATATCCGCTTCCTGGCTGACACACTCAAACCGCATATTGACAAAAATTTCCGGACGCTACCCGACGTAAAAAATACCGGAATCGGAGGCAGCTCAATGGGTGGACTTATTAGTATTTATGCTGGCCTGGTTTATCCGGAAGTCTATTCCCGTCTTATGATTTTTTCGCCTTCGTTGTGGGTGATGCCCAATATGTATTTTGGTGGAATTCACATTGAACAAAGTTTTGACACCCGGATTTATCTCTACGCCGGCGGAAAGGAAAGTGAAAACATGGTACCGAACGCTCAAAAATTCAAGGACATCGTTACTCAAAAAGGCCCCAATAATTCTCAGATAGATTTTCATCTGTCCTTAGATCCCGACGGTGTCCACAGCGAATATCACTGGGGACAGGAATTTCCGAAGGCCATCGAATGGTTGTTTTTTCGTTAGGAAATAAATTTGTCTAAGGACTGGAACGAGCATCTCTGAAAACAACCGAATTTCACATACACCAATTCAAAAAAATTCTGATGAAGATCAAAATAAAAAATACCGTTAAGTCCACTACTTCTTTGATGCTCGTTCCAGTACGGCCGGATGATTTAAAATCCACGGCGTTTAAAACCTTCAGTAAAAAAGAGGTTTTATCTAAAAAATTAATCCACTCATTTTCCGCGAAAAAAGCGACATACCTCCTGTTACCCGGTACCAATACCGAACGGGTATTACTGGTCGGTCTGGGCGATCAATCCTCTTATAAAAATATCTTATACGCTTTTCGCAAACTGGGTGTTGATTTTCAAAAACAAATTGATCATAAACTAATCCTGAATTTATCTTGTACCAGCATGGCCAGCGATGCCCGGCAGATTGCACTGCTCACCGCCGCCGCCGCTAATGGGTTGCAGTTAAGTACCTACGATATTGGCCTTTACAAAACCAACGACCGAAAACTTCATCCACTCGCAACACAAAATGCGACCTTGACCATCCTGACACAAAAGACTTTTCAAAAAGAAATCGAAAGAGCAGCCTTCGAAGGAATCGAAAAAGGTAAAACCCAGCTTCGTATCATGGACCTGGTCAACGCACCGGGCAACAAAGCCATCCCGGAAGTACTGGGTCAATGGGCGATTAATTCCGGTAAACAACACGGATACAAAACCACCGTTTTTTCAAAAAAGAAAATTACCAGCACCGGATTACACGCCCTACTCGCCGTCAACCGGGGTAGTGAATATACGCCTGTCTTCATCGTCATGGAATACAAAGGTAAAGCTACCGGTAAGAAAAAATTACCTAAAATCGGACTGGTCGGAAAAGGCGTCACCTTTGATACCGGTGGTATTTCCATCAAGGGGCATCAGAATATGCACTACATGAAAAGTGATATGGGCGGAGCTGCCGCCGTGCTGGGAACTATGGAACTCGCTGCAAAACTACAACTTCCTGTTCACCTGATCGGGATCGTTCCAGCCACCGATAACTGCGTGGATGCACTGGCCGTCAAACCTGGCGACGTCATCAATTCTTACAGTGGAAAAACCATTGAGATCATTGATACCGACGCTGAAGGCCGCCTGATTCTTGCGGATGGGCTTGCCTATCTTCATAAAAATTTCAATCCGGAAATAATGATCGATCTCGCCACCCTGACCGGTAGTAGTGTACGTACATTCGGCTACCAGTGTGGTGCTGCGTTTAGTAAGAGCGAACAATTAATAGATCAGCTCATGACCGCCGGTAATGCAACGGGCGAAAGAATCTGGCCGCTCCCCATCTGGGATGAATACCAAAGTCAGATGGACAGCGACGTCGCCGACATCAAAAATTTTAGCGGACGCCCCGTCGCCGGGGCCATCACTGCGGCTAAATTCCTGGAATTTTTCACCAACAAACATCCCCGCTGGGCACACCTGGATATTGCCGGCGTGGCATTTGGAGA
>CAKZUV010000009.1 GCA_937921555.1 uncultured Saprospiraceae bacterium | reverse complement strand
CAGTGTTTCGTAGTTCAGTTGAGTATTTTTATCCGTGGCACCGGACGAATCGGACTGACAAGAGGTAACGAGCAGCAGCAGGCAACAAACAGAAAAAGATAAAAATCGAGGCATCATATTGAATTTCAATTTATTTAATCGCCGTAACTAAACTAAGCGATTTGTTCAACAAAAACATTATCGGCAAATTTTTTAGAAATGGTTACCTTTTTGCCATCAAAGGCAATCAGCATAGACTGATCAAACCCCTGAATATCCTCCACAAACACTTCACTGCTTAATACCAGTCCAATTTTAGAAACGTACTGCAAAAAAGAAACAGAACTGTCTTTTACGGAAGTCAGACGGCACCGGTCTCCAATGGCCAGGGACGAAAGGGTCACTTTCGGAATTATTTTGTATTCTCCTTTTTGGTTGGGAATCAGTGCTCCGTGGGGATCTTTTTCGGGGTAACCCAAAAATTTATCTAATTCTAAAATCAGTTTCGGAGATTGAATATGTTCGAGTTGCTCGGCCACATCGTGTACTTCCTCCCATTTAAAATTCATGTGTTGACACAAAAAAGTTTCCCAGAGCCGGTGCTTACGGATCAGCCAGATGGCGATGTTTTCTCCTTCCCCGGTAAGCGCCAGTTTTCCGTATTTTTCGTAGCTGACCAGGTCCTTTGCTTTTAATTTTTTCAACATACTGCTCACCGATGCCGGAGAAATATCCAGATATTCCGCCAGCTGACTGCTGCCCACCCGCTCGTTGCCACTTTCTATAATTAAGTAGAACAACGCTTTCAGATAATCCTCTTCTGTTTTGGTTAAAGTCATGGACGCTATATATTAGAAATGTCGAATCTTGAACCTCCCTTCCTGAGTCAGCAGTGCAGGTATTGAACAATTTATCACAATATCTCTATCACAAATCAAATGCTCCGGTAAATGGTCCGAAAATTCAATATTGATTTAATCAATATTCGGTATTCAATATCGCATTATGCTACTCCTCTTCTCCGCTCATCACCGGACTTTCGTCACCCGCCGACAACCAGAAATTATTAACGCCTACGCCCTGAATACAGGTAACCCGTTGTAGGTTGACCAGTTCCAGTAGTGCCAGAAAGTTAATGATGGCGTGCATCCGGTCTTCACAATCTCCAAAAACCGATTCGAAATCAATTCGTTTAAATTGCTTGATTTTTGCCAGTATCTGAATCTGCTGTCCCGAAACGGTATAGTTGTAGGTAAATACTTTGTGTACCGCTTTTTTCTTCTTGTCCTCCAGCCGGTTCATGACCCGCTGGAAAGTTTTCATCAACTTATACAGCGTCAACGATTCCAGTTCAATGTCTACCAGCGCAGTTTCGCCGATTTTACGCAAATCCTTGGTGGTATTTCCCCGGATATTCCGCACACTACGGTCCGATTCCATCTTCCGCATATCCTCAATCACACTCTTGTAGCGTTTATATTCCATGAGTCGCCGGACCAGTTCATCCCGTGGATCAATTTCATTGCCCTCTTCGTCAACCGGTTTGCGGGGGATCAGCATTTTGGCTTTAATCCGCATCAGCGTAGCCGCTACGAGAATAAACTCACTGGCCAGGTCAATATTGAGCGATTCCATCATCTTGATATACAACAAAAACTCATTGGTGATTTCCGCAATCGGAATATCATTGATATCCAGTTCATCGCGTTCAATAAAGAACAACAATAAATCAAACGGCCCTTCAAATTGAGGTAATTTTATCGTATAAGTAGCACTCATGCTGACGTTTTATAAATAAATTATTTCAGAATATTTATCAATTCTGACGAATATTCTAAAACAACTCCGGAAGAATTTCTTCAAAATTAAAGAAACAAAGGTACTAAAAACAAAACTTGCAACGGCGGGAATCGTATGAGAATTTAACCTATTTTTGTGAAGCAAATGCTCGGTATTTTTTTAATCCAGTCAACTGGCAAAAAAGCTTCCTGAAAAAGAAGCCAATGAAAAGAATTACTGAATTATTATGAAATAAACCAAGTTAATAATTCCCTTATGTCTGACCTGACCAAACCTGTTTTTGATTATAAAAAAGGACGCACTAAAAAAGACACGCTCATCGCTCTTTACAAAGGCATGCTTTTTCCCCGTATGATCGAGGAAAAAATGCTGATTCTCCTCCGTCAGGGAAAAATCAGCAAATGGTTTTCGGGTATCGGGCAGGAAGCCATTTCCGTAGGTGCTACCATCGCGCTGGAATCCGACGAATTTATTTTTCCGATGCACCGCAATCTGGGCGTTTTTACGAGTAGAAATATTCCGCTCGAACGGTTATTTGCGCAGTGGCAGGGCAAAGCCATGGGTTTTACCAAAGGCCGGGACCGTTCTTTTCACTTCGGAGCGCCGGAATACCACGTTGTCGGAATGATTTCTCACCTCGGACCACAGCTTTCGCTGGCCGGTGGAACGGCATTGGCCCACCTGCTAAAGAAAGAAAAGAAAGTCTCTCTGGCTTTTACGGGAGAAGGCGGAACGAGTGAAGGGGAATTTCACGAAGCCCTCAACGTGGCCGCCGTATGGCAATTGCCGGTTATTTTTGTCATTGAAAATAATGGATATGGTTTATCTACTCCCGCCAGCGAACAGTACCGCTGTGAGAATCTCTCCGACCGTGGCAAAGGTTACGGCATGAAATCTATGACCATCGATGGAAATAATATTCTGGAAGTTTACAATACCATTCATAAAGTCGCCAAAGATCTTCGTAAAAATCCGGAACCGGTACTGATTGAATGCAAGACTTTCCGGATGAGGGGACACGAGGAAGCGTCCGGCACCAAGTATGTTCCCAAAGAACTGATGACGGAATGGGGCGCCAAAGACCCGCTCGACAACTACGAACACTGGTTACTCGCAGAGGGTATGCTGACGGAAGCCGACATCAAAAAAATTCGAAAAGAAAATAAAGAAAAAATCGAAGCGGCCCTGAAAATTGCCGGAGACGAACCACCTGTCACCGCTGATCTGTCCGAAGAACTGACCGATGTGTACGCACCTTTTGAGGCGACCGTTACGCCTCCGTCCAGTGATCAAAAAACGGATAAAAGATTTATTGATGCCATTTCAGACGCTTTGCGGCAAGGAATGGAAAAACACGATGATCTCGTGTTGATGGGACAAGACATTGCGGAGTATGGGGGTGTTTTTAAAATTACGGATGGATTCGTCAAGGCTTTTGGCAAAGAACGGGTTCGCAATACCCCGCTTTGTGAAAGTGCCATTCTGGGGATAGGCCTGGGTTTGAGTATCAAGGGAATGAAAGCAATGGTGGAGATGCAGTTTGCCGATTTTGTCACTTGCGGATTTAATCAGATTGTAAATAATCTGGCCAAACTACACTACCGTTGGGCGCAGAACGCGGACGTAGTCATCCGGATGCCTTGTGGTGGTGGTGTGGGTGCAGGACCATTTCATTCACAGACCAACGAAGCCTGGTTTTTTCACACACCGGGATTAAAAATTGTATATCCTTCTAATCCTTACGATGCCAAAGGTTTATTACTGGCAGCCCTGGAAGATCCGAATCCAGTATTGTTTTTTGAGCATAAAGCCCTCTATCGCAGCATGACCGAATCCATTCCGGATGATTATTATACGGTTGAAATCGGAAAAGCGAAGGTAGTTAAAGATGGAAGTCGCGCCAGTATCATTACGTATGCGCAGGGTGTCAACTGGGCAAAGACGGTCGTAGAAGAAATGGGTCTCGACGTGGAAATTCTGGATTTACGGAGTTTGATGCCGATTGATTATCAGGCTATCCGCGAAACAGTTGAAAAGACCAACCGGGTACTGATTCTGCACGAAGACAGTCTGACCGGTGGTATTGGTGGTGAAATATCCGCCTGGATTTCGGAGCATTGCTTTGAGCATCTGGATGCACCGGTGGTTCGTTGCGGAAGTCTGGATACGCCGATTCCCTTTTCTAAAAAACTGGAAGCGGTTTATCAGCCGGTGGAGCGATTTAAAGAAAAACTGGTGGAATTACTAGCTTATTGAGCAGGGTAAATTAACGTAGGTACAAATACGATTAAGCCCTTTAGTTTTCGTAATTTTGCCGTTCTAAAAAGAAATTTAAAAAGAAATAATAATGAATTTAGAAGATTTTGTAGCAGTGAGTGGCTTACCAGGTGTATTCAAAATGGCTGCCAACCGCAGTAACGGACTAATCGTGGAGAACCTCGACAGTGGAAAAAGAAAATTTGTGTCTGCCCGAAAGCATCAGTTTACGCCACTAGCGTCCATTGGTATTTACACGCAAGACGATACCGAGGAGTTAGATACTATTTTTAAAACGATGCTGGAAAAATCAGCTACGCTGGCTCCGGTTCCTCATAATTCAAAGCCCGCAGAAGTGATCGCTTACTTTAAGGAAATTCTGCCGGACTACGACGAAGACCGGGTGTATCTGAGTGATATGAAAAAGGTGATTAAGTGGTTCAATTATTTGAATGAGCGGAAATTACTTTCACTCGAAGACGATCAGCCAAAGGAGGAAGCGGTGACCGAAACGGTAAAAGAAGAAAAGGGAAAAACTAAAAAGAAGGCGAAAAAAGCGCCGGCTGCTTCCGAAGAAGAATAAGGACTGTTCAGAATTAAGTGTGTCTTTTCCGCCCGCACCTATAATCCTAAAGGATGGCCAACCCGAAGACACATTTCAGGTAACATCCCGAAGAATAAACAAACTTATGTACAAAGGCAAAAAAGTAGTCGTCGTACTACCTGCTTACAACGCAGCATTGACGCTTGAGAAAACTTACCGGGAAATTCCATTCGATCTGGTCGATGAGGTCATTCTGTGCGACGACGCCAGTAAGGACAATACCAGCGAGCTGGCACGTTCTATCGGTATTCAGCACGTCATCGTGCACCAGAACAACAAAGGATACGGTGGCAATCAAAAATCTCTTTACAACAAAGCTTTAGAATTGGGTGGTGACATTGTGATCATGCTGCATCCCGATTATCAGTACACGCCGTTGCTGATTCCTTCGATGGTGAATATTATTGGCGAAGATTTATTTCCCGTTGTTCTGGGTTCCCGGATTTTAGGAAAGGGGGCACTCGCGGGCGGTATGCCTTTTTACAAGTTTGTGGCCAATCGCCTGTTGACGTTTACGCAGAATTTACTGGTAAATTATAAGCTCTCGGAATACCATACCGGTTACCGGGCTTTCAGCCGGGAAGTGCTGGAAGGTATTGATTTTAATGCCAACGACGATGATTTTGTTTTTGACAATGAGATGTTGTCGCAGATTATATTCCACGGTTATCAGATTGCGGAAGTGACTTGTCCGACTAAATATTTTGAGGAGGCTTCTTCTATTAACTTTCGGCGGAGTGCCAAATATGGATTGGGTGTATTAAGGGTTTCCGGACAGCACTTTCTGCAAAAAATGGGTTTAATGAACCTTGATCGTTATCGAAAACCTAATAATTAAAGAATTGGGTTATCGGTTGAATTTACTAAAAGCTTTTTTTCCCAATAAAATAAAAGCAAGTAGTAAGGTGTAAGTGAAGGTAGCCGTCATAAAGGTGGTTTTTATAAAATTTGGTCTGACAAAATTACTAATAATTACCAGCTCACCAAAATTATATTACTGTTTTCCCGGCAAAAATGACCCATGGAACTAAAAGAACTTCTTGACCAGTACGTTGCCACTTACAATGTTCCCGGCTTTATCACCCACGATCCGATCAGCATTCCACACCGGTATTCTCACAAACAGGATATTGAAATCACCGCATTCTGGACGTCCATGCTGGCCTGGGGGCAAAGAGTAACCATCATCAACAAGGCAACCGAGCTTTTTAACTTAATGGGGAATAGCCCGCACGAATTTATTCTCAACCACACCGAAGAAGACCGCAAACCGTTTCTTGATTTTAAGCACCGTACTTTTCAGCCCACGGATACCCTTTATTTTTTAGAATTTTTTCAACAATATTACCGTCAGAACGAATCGCTGGAATTCGGATTTTCTCAATTTATCCAGCCCGATAGTCCGGATGTCTCCCCTGCCCTTTCCGGTTTTCACGAACTATTTTTCGAACTGCCCGACAGTCCGCAGCGCACCCGCAAGCACGTCGCTACGCCCGTACGAAAATCTACCTGCAAACGCCTGAATATGTTTTTACGGTGGATGGTCCGACAAGACAAGATGGGCGTTGATTTTGGTATCTGGAAAAATATTAAACCGTCGCAGTTGATGATTCCGCTGGATGTACACGTTGAACGGATTGCCCGTCAGTTTGGCTTAATCAAAAGAAAACAGCGGGACTGGAGAACGGTAGTAGAGCTAACGGAACGACTCCGGCAATTTGATGCCAGCGATCCGGCAAAATATGATTTTGCGCTTTTTGGGTACGGAGTAGAAGAAAAATCCCGGAAGCAAAACGAATTGCTCCCAGGATCCTGATGTATTTTTTCAAGAGAAAGTTTATTCCTCTTCGAACTTAAGTTCTTTGATTAAAAATTTTCCATCTACTTTTTCAAGATAGATCATGACGCGAAACTTCTGCGACGGTGTTTCCAGTACTCCGATGCAATACTGACCACCCGCACCCTGTGAAGCACCCTGGTGAACCTGGGTATATTTCTTAGGTGGATGTTTGGCAAAAAAGGCTTTTACAGCGGTCTGCGCTTCCGCTTTGCTGTATAAGTTAATCTCCTCCAATACCGTCATTTCAACATCATTATCAAAAAAAACGGCCAAAGCCGCTACGTCGCCTTCACTGATTGCATTGGCTATCTTACCCAGATTAGCGGGACCAGATAACATGACGGGAGTGAAGAACAACAAAAAAATAATTGATTTCATCATTATTGTTTTCGTGAGTGTTTTGGACTATTCCCCAAAACAAAATATTTACTCAGTACTTCGAGGTACTATTTAAACGAAATTAAGCGACCCAAGTCACCCGTTTTTCTCTTAATTATTTCCTAAAAGTAACATTTCCCCCTGGAGAATCCGCCTTTTTCGCTACTTTTAGGGCTGAAATCGTTCAGAATTTGACTTAATTTTCATTAGTTCGGTATAAGTGATATATTTGAACAAATTCTATTGACAAACGATTTCTCCTGTCATTATAGTACCAAATAATACTAATTATTCGATTTTATTCTGAACCATCAGATAGTTTTTATCTGTCATTATCATCTTTTACAAAAAAACATGGACGAAAAGCACGCATTATTAGTCATACTCGACGGTTGGGGAATTAGTTCAGACAAAAAGATCAGCGCGGTGGCACAGGCCAATACGCCCTTTGTGGATCATCTATGCAAAAACTACCCCAATAGTACGCTGGTCACTTACGGAGAAGAGGTTGGATTGCCGCCCGGTCAGATGGGAAACTCAGAAGTAGGACACCTGAATATCGGTGCCGGAAGAGTGGTTTATCAGGATTTTGCCAAAATCAACAAATCCATTGCGGATAAAGAATTTGATACCCATCCTGTATTTATAGAGGCGATGAAATACGCCAATCAAAACGATAAATCTGTTCACCTCATTGGGCTGCTTTCTGACGGTGGCGTACACGCGCATACCAGTCACCTGCGGGCTTTATGTGATATTGTAAAAAAGGAAGGTGTTAAAAATAGTTTTGTGCACGCATTTCTGGACGGCCGGGATGTCGATCCAAAAAGCGGAAGCGGATATTTAAAAAATCTGAAAGAATATCTGGAAGATAAACCCACAAAAATTGCCAGCGTGATTGGCCGGTACTACGCAATGGACCGGGACAACCGCTGGGAACGTATCAAACTGGCCTATGACTTATTAGTCAACGGTACTGGTGCCGCGACGCAGAATCCGGTGGCTGCGGTGGAGGACAGTTATCAAAAAGACGTAACGGATGAGTTTATCAAACCACTCGTTTGTGTAGATGATGCGCAGCAACCTGTTGGCAAAATCAAGGCGGACGACGTAGTGATCTTTTTTAATTTTAGAACGGATCGCCCACGGGAACTGACGCAAGTGCTGACGCAGAAAGATTTTCCGGATTTTGAGATGTCCAGATTGCCGCTTTACTACGTAACCATGACGCGCTACGACGAAAATTTTGAAAATGTCAAAGTGGCTTTTTCTAAAGATAATTTACAACAAACACTGGGAGAAGTCATTTCAGACGCCCAGCTTTCGCAGGTCCGGATTGCCGAAACGGAAAAGTATCCACACGTTACTTTTTTCTTTTCCGGCGGAAGAGAAACGCCATTTGTGGGAGAAAACAGAATCATGGTTGATTCTCCCAAAGTCGCCACCTATGATCTGCAACCCGAGATGAGCGCTAAAATGGTCACAGAAAAAATCATTCAAACCATTGAAAATTTTCAGCCAAATTTCGTTTGCCTGAATTACGCCAATACCGATATGGTCGGACATACGGGCGATATGTCAGCAGCCATCAAAGCAGCAGAAACGGTGGATGAATGTTTACAAAATCTCATTCAAAGCGCGCTCAATCACGATTATCAGGCGATTATTATTGCCGATCACGGAAATTCCGATGTGATGATTAATCCCGACGGATCGCCCAATACTGCCCATACGACCAATCCGGTCCCGTGTATCTACGTAAGTAAGCGAGCAGATAATATGGTTTTGTCAGATGGAAAATTAGGAGATATTGCTCCGACTATTCTTGGGATGCTGAATGTAGGAGTACCGGCAATAATGACAGGAAATAATTTATTAAAAACAAAAAATGCCTAAGCCAGTCCTTCTTTTTTCTGTGGTCCTTCTTTTTTTTAGTGCGTGTGTTTCCACTGAAATAAATCCGCCCGCAACCAACGGTTTTTTTGACCTGACCGATTTTATGGACAAGGAAATAGAAAACAAAAAGAACCGGTTGAAAAAATTGCGGAAGACTATTTCTCTGGATGGCGTCACCGAAGAAAAAGCGTTAGAGGATTTTGATTTTGAAAAAGAAACGGCACTGTTCCGCACGGCAGATATCAACAAGGTAGCCTGGCTGGATCGTTACGAAACAGATAGTATTTTTTATAAAAATGGCCAACTGGAAAATTTAATTTATACGAGTACCGATAAAGATTTGAGAACCAAAAATCTGTCAATTTATTATAGTACCAAAAACAGTATTGACAGTATTGTAATCAAACAATCCGGAACCAGCGCTTTAGCCAGGTCTGTGCAAAATTTACGTTATGTTCCGGCTACCGGATATCGGATTGAAAACCAGCAGGACATTACCGCTTTAACTCCGCATAAATTAGTTGTTGACGTAATGTTTGTTTATTGATACGCAGGTGCCCTGGAACATCCCGCATACGCTCTATGTCATTCACGACTTCTCCCCTGCTATCCGTTAGTACGACTACTACGCGGCGGTTATATTTTCTACCGTCCGGTTCGTCCTTTCCGTCCACAGAAATATTGATGGCCACGGGGGTAGATTCCCCGAATACTTTTACGTCTATTCTGTTGGAGTGAATCCCCTTTGCTACCAAATAATTTCTGGCTGCTCTCGCTCTTCTGATGGATAGCGCGAGATTAAATTCCGGAGAACCGCTGGCATCCGTATGACCCTGAATCGTGGTTCGTAACGTTGGGTTTCTTTTTAATTTCAGAAAAATTTTGTTGAGATGCTCTTTCGCTTCCAGAGAAAGGCTGGATTTACTAAATCCAAAATATAAATGGCGGATGTAGAGATGTTCGGTATTGATATTCGTATAAATGACGCCCTGATTAGCAGCAGGATCGTTGGCCTGACAAAGCGATTTCTCTCTTACCATATCGATAATCTGGGCATTATTGAATCCCTTCCGTACCAGGTATCTTCTCGCCGCTTCCGCATCCTGAGAAGAATGGAAATTTTCGCTAAGGTAATACCGGTTTATGTTGTTCTGATCTACGTTTGCGTAAACATCTTTAACACCAGAAAAAAGAAAATCTGAAAAAGGAACCTGCTCGGGAAAAGCCCCTATCTGTACCCGGTAATTCTGACCGTGGAGGGAGGTATTTAAGACGAATAAAAGACACAGAAAGATCAATGCCTTATTGGTAAAGTGTAACATATTTTATAGTGTTTTCGTGGTATAATGGCATACATCCGACCATAAAACAGATCAGAAATCAGCGGGATTTTAATTATTTTTTTTAGGGTATTAGCACGAAGATAGAATATATTACACAAATAACAAATTTAAAATATAATTAATGTATTTTTTTAACGATCGTGGTTATAATCTGTCATTTTCGGATTATTAACGATCATTCAGAATAAAATTTGCTAATTGTAGTCAATCATTGGAAGTTTAGACAAGCTCTAATAAAAGTCTTACCTTAGCAAAAATTTTTGTAAAGAAACTATGAACGAAGAACTAGATTTTTTAAAAACATTGTTTAGCGTAAGTGATCAGCCGGTGGAAGTTTTCCCGTTTCTGATGCAGTTGCTGATAACCGTTATCCTTTCCCTCCTGATCGGTTTTTTTTATATAAGATATGGTAATAGTCTGTCTAACCGTAAAGCATTATCAAGAGTGCTGGTCCTGGTAAGTTTGACGACTATGATTATTATCACCATCGTCAAAGGTTCCCTCGCTTTATCGCTGGGGCTGGTCGGTGCCTTATCGATTGTTCGTTTCAGAACGGCCATCAAAGAACCCGAAGAGCTTGCTTATTTCTTTATGGTCATCTCTATTGGGCTGGGCGTTGGTGCGGGGCAGATATTGGTGACGGTGATTGGTACACTTTTTCTGTCTTTGGTCATTGTAATGCTCAACCGGCAAAAATCAACGGACGTTTTGCAAAATCTGATTATCCGCTTCCGGCAGCAAGGGCAAAATGATCTTGAGAAGACCATTGAACTACTAACGCAACACGCCACACAGTTAGAACTACGACGTCTGGACGAGGACGAACAGTTATCCGAAATTTCCTTTGCCGTTCGTTTCTCCAGTCCCGAAAATCTGATCGCTGCCAAAAAAGAATTGCAAGCTGTTTTTCCTGACGTTTCATTTAGCTTTTTAGAAATTATATGAAAATCAAATCCAGTAACGAACTTTCTTTATTGCGCACGGTGGGATGGCTGACCGGGATTGTGTTGTGCCTGATTTTGGGTGGATGGTTTTTTCAAAAAAATAAAAAAAGTATAAACACCTCTTCTTATTCCACGACCGTCCCCAAAGACTATTCGAAGGCAGAGATTCCACAAAAAACCTTTCGGGAAATTATTGAAAATAACCGGAACAAAACCATTCTTCTGAGTGTAAGAGATGAGGCTTCTAAAAATTTTTCCGACGAGTATCGTTCGTTGGTCCGGGACATGGGTGGCGACGAATTAGCGGCCATTTCTTTCCGGGATGGTTATACGGGTATTATTCAGAATGGCAAATTTACGGAAGAAAAAAGAAGCAAGAACGATACCCTGTCTGCCAGTTTTGAGAATTATCAGGTAGTCAGTGTTCCGATTGCGGCGGGCAACTACAACCTGTTGATTGTAGACCAGGATACCTTCCGGCGGGAAGGCAGAGGACTAAATGCTTTTGTATTCAACCAGGATGGATTGATTTCGGATACCTATACTTTTGATTTTTATGAAAGCCCGGAACCACGCTCCGCTCCAGTTTATGTCAGTCCTATCTTCGAAGACCTGCCCCTGTTCAGAATTGAAATAAGCGAAAAGAATTTTCAGAAATTTCAAAAAAAGAGAGCGAAAGCACTTGAAGACGGAATCCTGATCGCCGAAGAAGACGATATGACGAGTGGCTCTTTACGCTACAACGAAAAGTCCTATCCCATTGATCTTCGGCTGAAGGGAGACTGGATCGATCATCTGATCGGAGACAAGTGGTCTTTCAGGGTTCACCTGGATTCGGAAGAAGCGATCATGGGAATGCAAAAATTTTCCCTGCACCATCCCAAAGCCAGAAATTATCTCGGGGAATGGTTATTCCATCAGGTGTTGGCTGATCAGGGTATCGTCAGTCTGCGTTATGATTTCGTTCAGCTGCTGTTGACCGTCGATTCGCCAAGTGGAAAAAAGACCAAAAATTTGGGTGTTTATGCGTTGGAAGAATTCTTTGCGAAGCAACTCATTGAGCATAATAAAAGACGAGCGGGAGTACTACTTAAAATTGACGAAAGCCTCATTTGGAAAAACCGGGTAAACATGACAGAATCCGATGGTACCGGAAATTATATTTTTCTGGCGGGCATTGTCAACTATAAAGACTTGGCAATTCTTCCTTTTTCTGAAAAAACTATCCGAAAAGATGCTACTTTATTTAGTCAGTTTTTAAAGGCAAAAACACTATTAGAAGGATATGTAGAAGATTCCCTCTCCTTTAGTGATGTTTTTGATGTACCATTGATGGCAAAATACAATGCCGTCTGTAATTTACTTGGTGCTAATCATGCGATGATTAATCATAATTTAAGGTTTTATTATAATCCAATCACTGCTCGTTTGGAGCCCGTCGGATTTGATGCGAACGGAATTCAGAAACAACTTTATTCTTCTTATTTTGATCATACAAAAAAAGATATAGAATACATGACGGCCTACACCGAGGCTATGCAGGAGCTATTGAAAGATGATTATTTTGAAAAAATACTCAATTGGCCAATGCTGGACGAAAAGCTAAAACTAATGAAAACAGCTTTTCCGGAATACACCTGGAAGGGCGAAGAAATACTAAATTTTAATCGTGAAATACTAAATTCAACCGTAGACCCCGTCAGTTCTTTGACCGTTTTTCTGGAAGATCAGAATGATAAAAATATTACATTGACTGCTGAAAACTATGGCCAGCTCCCGCTTTTAATTGATGGTATTATAGATGAAAGTGGTCGTAAAATAGGTTTTACAAATAATGAAATCGTCTTATTAAAAAAAGAACAAAAAACGATTCAATTTAGATTTGATAAAAATTTTCAACGCCTGTTCGTAAACAAGAAAAGGAAAAAAGCAGGTTTTTCGATCCTCAACGATTTAAAGAAAATAAAAGTCAGTTATCATATTTTAGGAAATAAAAAAAAGAAAGAACAAACTATTCTACCCTGGTCTAAACAAGGAACTAATGCTGTAGCCAATGATCCGTTCAGAAGTGATGGGAACGTATCGGATTTTCCGTTTTTAGAAATTGACAAACAAAATAAAAAGATTATTTGCAAACCTGGCACCTGGAAATTAGAGGCTACGTTGATTATTCCTAAAGGGTATTCCTTTCAGATAAATGCCGGATCAAATATTCATCTGACCGAAGCGTTTTCAAAAATAATCAGTTTTTCTCCCGTGAAATTTATTGGAACGCCCGAACGACCCGTACGTTTTTTTTCTGAATATAATAATGGAAGAGGAATGCTCGTAATGAATACGGTGGATACTTCTATTTTAAAATACTGTGTTTTTGACCAATTATCTAATCCCATGGATATTAACTGGGCGGTTTCGGGAGCGGTTAATTTTTACAATGCACCCGTTCGGATTGAACATACCAGTTTTACCAATAACCGGTCAGAAGATGCCTTGAATATTATCCGAACTAATTTTGTGATGAAGGATGTGCTTTTTTCAAATACCCAATCGGATGCCTTTGATGGTGATTTTGTCAGTGGAAAAATTAGTAATAGTTTATTTGAAAATTCAGGTAACGATGCCATCGATGTATCCGGATCAAATATTGAACTTGAAAATATTGAGATCAGACGTGCCGGGGATAAAGGGTTGAGTGCCGGGGAAGAAAGCAGGATGACCGGAAAAAATATTAAAATTTACGAATCTGCAATTGCCGTAGCCAGTAAAGATGATTCGGAACTAATTGCCTCCGATTTGTTTCTATCCGGAAACGAATTATGCTTTACTGCCTTTCAGAAAAAACCAGAATTTGGACCCGCTTCGTTAGAGATAACAGACGCGATAATGAAAAATAATACCCTGGATCATTTGATTGAAAACTATTCGAGTCTCCGGCTGAATGGTCAACAGATGCCGACGGTCGATCGCGTCAAAGACCAAATGTACGGGGTCATTTACGGTAAATCCAGCAAGTAAAACCCGATGATTGAACAACTAAATATTCCCGCAAATTATCGGTACGAGCGTAAGTTTACGGTCGCCAATTCTAGCCGGCAACAGGTTTTATATTCTATAAAAAACCATCCGGCCTTTTTCCGTCCCATTTTTCAACCACGCCAAATCAATAATATCTATCTGGACGACCGGAAGTTATCTTTTTTTAAAAATAACAGAATAGGTATCGCAAAAAGAAAGAAAATCCGGATTCGTTGGTACGGTGATTTGTTTGGTCAAATTCCTCAACCCAAATTAGAGTACAAATTAAAAGACGGGCTGCTGGGTGATAAATGGATTTTTGATTTGCCGGGTTTTGTAATTGAACCGGGTTTTGCCTATCGGTCTTTGGTCGAAATATTTGCTGCTTCGACGCTTCCACTCCCCGTTATTGAAGATCTTCATCCACTAAGACCGACCCTTTTAAATACCTACCACCGGAGTTATTTTTTGTCTGCGGACGGAAAATTCAGGCTCACCCTGGACGAATCAATGGCCTATTATCGGTTTGATTATCCGCGCGCCTACTTTAAAGCGGTCCACCGGACACCGTATGATTTTATTGTTGAATTAAAATACCTGCCTCCGGAAGATAAGCTGGCCCATAAGATTTCAGCGAAATTTCCTTTCCGGATGGATAAGAGTTCCAAGTATGTAAATGGGATAATTGCGGAGATGGGGTTTAGGATTGTTTGATGTGCGGATTGTTTGATGTGTGGATTGTTTGATGTGCGGATTGTTTGATGTGCGGATTGTTTGATGTGCGGATTGTTTGATGTGCGGATTGTTTGATGTGCGGATTGGAGGATGTGTGGATTGTTGGGGATGTTCAATTAACTGTGTCTAGTCAATTAGTTTAATTTATATAAATAAAATAATTTTTTATAAGTGAATGTTAATCAGTTTATTGGTTGATTAGTCTCTTTTTACGCAATGCTAACGTATCAATAAAACACAGATTGTTGAACAGTCCC
>CAKZUV010000008.1 GCA_937921555.1 uncultured Saprospiraceae bacterium | reverse complement strand
CCTACCCGTTCTGTATTCAGATCATTGATAAAATCACTGATAAGTACTACGTTTTTAAATCCGGGTTCGATTTCAAAACCACTATTCAAATCGACTGCTTTCAGCATCGGATGTTTTAATCTTTTTATTTTTGCAGCGTGTTCCGGTTTGATCCCACCACTGAGAAAAAAAGGCGTTTTCCCTTTGTACCGTTCCAGGATTCGCCATTCAAAAACAACGCCGTTGCCACCCCGATTTTTTCCTTTGGTATCAAATAAAAAATAATCACAATAATACTGAAACGCTTCAGTTTGCGTAAAAATAAAATCTTCGTCCACCGAAAAGGCCTTGATGATTTTAATTCCTTTACCCTTTAATTTAGAACAATAAAAAACGTTTTCATCACCGTGTAACTGCACGTAATCGAGTTGGTACGCTTTCACTTTTTCAAGAACAAACTCAATTTTGGCATTTACAAATACACCTACTTTTTTTACCGTTTTAGAATGTAATTTATCGAAACCGGTAAACGCTTCGGGAGGTAAATCCATGTCGCGGGGAGAGTCTTCGTAAAAAATAAATCCGACGTAATGCACTCCTAATTGAAGTACCGATTCTACGTTGGCGGGGATTTTCAGACCACATACTTTAATTTCCATAATTAAGAATTTTGGAGTTGAGAAACCTGGTGAATTAATTCGCTGCACGCTTTTCCGGGGTCCGCGTTTTTCATAAATTGTTCTCCGATCAGAAACCCGTCAAATCCCGCAGCTAATAAGGTAACAATATCTTCGGCGGTTCGGATGCCGCTTTCTGAGATTTTAATTTGTCCGGCGGGAATCTGTGACGCTATTTTGACCGAATTCTGAATATCGGTTTTAAAAACCCGTAAATCCCGGTTGTTTACTCCTAGAACGTCAATATGCGCATTAAGTTTTTCTAATCCGTTCGCATCGTGTATTTCCATAAGCACTTCGAGTCCCAGATCGTGGGCAGTGGCGGCAAGATTTTTTACCTGTTCTTCTTCCAGACATTCTGCGATCAATAAAACAGCATCCGCACCGGCACTTTTTGCTTCCAGTAACTGATATTCGTCAATAATAAAATCCTTACGGAGGATGGGACAAAAGTTATATTTCCGGGCTTCGGTCAGATCGGCCAGACTTCCTCCAAAAAAATCGGTATCCGTCAGAATGGACAACGCCGAGGCACCGGCCTGCATATATTCAATGGACACTTTTTCAACTTCAGCGTACAAATTAATCGACGGCTTGGAGGGAGATTTCCTTTTAAATTCCGCAATGACTCCCAACTTATCCGGCCGGGTCAAATATTTTTTTAAAGAGACCACGGGCGTTTTAAAGTAAATGGTTTTTTCTAACAAAGAAACTGGATACAGCGACTTCCGTTCCGCTACTTCCTTTCTCTTGTGTTGAACTATTTTTTCGAGGATGTTCATCTTTTTGGATGTTTAATCGTTTATTTTGTTTAATCGTTTAATCGCTGCACTTTCCCGTTAACCACAAGGTGAAAAATCGTAAAATCTCCCCTTGGGGCCGGGGTCAAATTTTGCGATTTTTCGCCGGCCTCTACTCCCGCAATCTTTTTCCTTTTATCGCTGCACTTCCCCTTTAACCACAAGGTGAAAAATTGTAAAATCTCCCCTCGGGGCCGGAGTCAAATTTTCCGGTTTTTTACCGGTCTCTACTCCCGCAACCTTATTCCTTTTATCGCTGCACTTTCCCGTTAACCACAAGGTGAAAAACCGTAAAATCTCCCCTTGGGGCCGGGGTCAAATTTTCCGGTTTTTTACCGGTCTCTACTCCCGCAATCTTTTTCCTTTTATCGCTGCACTTCCCCATTAACCGTTAGGTGAAAAATCGTAAAATCTCCCCTCGGGGCCGGGGTCAAATTTTGCGACTTTTCGCTAGTCTCTGCTCCCGCAATCATCAAGTTATTGATTTCAAAATATTATACGCATTTCCACTCGTTAAAGATTCGCGGGCTTTGGCTACACAATCGGGTAAATCCCAGTCGGGTTCGAAAGACTGAATGGCCATTCCGGCGTTCGCCAACACGACGTCTCTTTGTGCGGCCGTTCCTTTATTCTCAAGGACATTGGTAAAAATTTTAGCGGCTTCGGGGACGGTATCTCCGCCAAATAATTCCGCTGGCTTCAGGGTGTTTAGTCCAAAATTTTCCGGAATATATATTTTTTCAGTATCGCGGGTCCGGATACTCGCCGGGCCCGTCAGGGATATTTCGTCATATCCGTCGAGGGCGTAAACGACCGAAAAATTTCTAGTTTCATTTTGTAAAATATACTGATACAAACGGGACAACTCCTGATTATAAACACCCAATAAATTATGACTTGGCTGAATGGGATTGACCAAAGGACCAAGCATGTTAAAAAAGGTTTTGATGCCTAACTGCCGCCGTACCGGTGCGACCGTTTTCATCGCAGGATGAAAAAATGGAGCGTGTAAAAAACACAGATTACTTTCGGTCAGTTGCTTTCGCAGTACACCCGCATCATTCGTAAATTCGTATCCCAGATATTTTAAAACATCCGAAGAACCGCAGGCGGAAGATACGCCGTAATTACCGTGCTTGGTGACTTTGTATCCGGCACCCGCCACTACGATGGCTGACAACGTGGACACATTAAATGTATTTTTTCCATCCCCGCCGGTCCCGACAATATCAATGGTATCGGTTGTTCCCAAATCAACTTTTACGCAAAGTTCTAAAAGTGCATCCCGAAACCCGGCCAGTTCGTCTTGTGTAATCGGACGCATTCGGAAGACGGTCAAAAAGGAAGCGATGCTTACCTCATTGTATTTTTCTTCTGCGATTTCTTTTAAAATATCGCTGGCTTCGGAACGGGATAATTTTTCGTGATCCAGTAATTTATTTAGAATTTGCTTCATGATGAATTAATTAGTTCCTGTTTTTATGATAACTGCTTCCGGTTCAAATTTCAGAGCAACACCGGCAGCTTTTAAAAAATTAGCCAGCATCTTTTTCCCGTAAGGAGTCATGACCGATTCGGGATGAAATTGTACACCATAAATTGAAAATTCACGGTGCCGCATCGCCATGATACTCCCGTCTTCAGCAGTTGCGGTGACCATCAATTCTTCGGGAAGTTCCTCCGGCTGTACCACCCACGAATGGTACCGGCCCGCCATAAACGGACTAGGAATATCGGCGAATAACACACTGTCCGGCACGGCAATATCCACGGGAGTTTCCAGACCGTGATAAACGCTGGTCAGATTGTGCAAGTCACCACCAAAGGCTTCACCGATGGCCTGATGCCCAAGACAAACACCTAAAATTGATTTTTTTCCAGCATACTGTTTAATTAGCGCAGGCATAATACCCGCATCAGCGGGCAACCCAGGACCAGGAGACAGAATGATTACATCATATTCGGCTACGGCTTCGAGACTGATGGCGTCATTTCTAAAAACGGAAACGCTGGCATCCGCAATTTCCAGAATATAGTGAACCAAATTGTACGTAAAGGAATCGTAATTATCAAGTACTAAGATTTTCATTTATCTTTTTTTGCGGGTTAGCGAATCGGCCAGTTGGCTGGTTAACTTCCCTTTATTATAAATTTTATTTGTAACAGCATACTACTGGACATTTGCGGGATTTGAGATACTCCTTAAGGAAGCTGGGAGGTAGAAAATGGCAAAAATGTCCAGTAGATATGTTGTAATAATCAAGCAATTTTCTCTGCTTCTAACAATGCTTTTTTAAGTGCACCTAATTTATTATTAACTTCCTGCAACTCTTTTTCTTCCTGACTGTCCACCACGACGCCGGCGCCGGCCTGGCTGTACAGGACATTGTCTTTACTCATAAAAGAACGAATCAGAATCGCCTGATTCATATTCCCGTTAAAATCAATCAATCCGATGGCACCACCATAAAAACTACGGTTTTGGTTCTCATACTGATTGATCAGTTGTAATGCTTTATACTTGGGAGCGCCCGATAAAGTTCCGGCGGGAAAGGTATCTCCGAAAATCCGGATTGGATTGGCATCGGCGGATAGTTGTCCTTCTACGGTGGAAACAAGGTGAATTACATGGCTGAAAAATACGATTTCCTTCAGTTGCTTGACGGTGACATCCGTACAGTGGCGACTGAGATCGTTCCGGGCCAGATCAACAAGCATGATGTGTTCTGCGTTTTCCTTCGGATCGGCGGCCAGGTCCCGGGCACCCGTTTCGTCGGTCAGTTGATCCCCCGAGCGCCGGTAGGTTCCGGCAATGGGATTAACGCGGGCAGTTTGTCCCTGAATAACCATCTGGGATTCGGGGGAAGATCCGAATATTTTATAGTCTCCGTAATCGAAATAAAAAAGATACGGCGACGGATTGATGGAACGCAGTACCCGGTAGACATTAAATTCATCACCGGAAAATCGCTGAATGAATTGCCGGGAGAAAACGATCTGAAAAACATCTCCAATCTGGCAATGGTGCTTTCCGGCAGTGATCAGTTTTTTAAATGCTTCGTCGGTCAGATTGCTGCCTTCCTTGCCAATGGTTTTAAAGGGATAGGTTCCGGCGACGGCCTGATTTTTAATCCGCTTTAGCAGCGCTTCTATTTGGGAATTTTCCCCGTCGGGAATATTTTCAATGATGGTTAATTCGTCGTTAAAATGGTTGATACTAATCACAAAACGGTAAAAGGAATAGCGGACCAGCGGGATATCCATTTTGTACTTTTCGGGATCAAAATCAAGGGTGTCAAAATACTGAACGGCATCGAAATTCGTATGACCAAAAACCCCATTAAATCCTTCGTATCCGGTGGAAGACTGACAGTCAAAATGATCAATAAATCGCTTCAAGGCATCGGCCAGGGCGTGGTGGCCATCTAAGGATTCCCGGATGACCGCAGCGTTGGGATACCGAATCAGTGCTTCTCCTTTTTCAACTTTAAAATCGGCCAACGCATCCAGCCCGATAAACGAAGAGCATTCTTCCCGCGACCGGAAATTGTTACTTTCCAGCAGGACGGGTTGCTGGTAGTGATCCCGCAGTTTGAGGTAGAGACTGACGGGGGTCATCAGGTCGCTGAGGATGGTTCGATGAATAGTATTTATTTTTATCATAGGTATTTTTTATTTCGAGGGATTTTTCATTTTCTAAAACACAAAACAGGCTTGTCGAGTGAACGACAAGCCTGTTTTGATTAAATTTGGATGAATTACCAACAAGATGTAGCGTTTACTCGAACCTGTGTTCTGTAAAATGCCACCATGCCTGCATTGTAATTACTTTTTTCATTAGGGCAAATATAACTGGGTTATGGTTAGTATGCAAGAGGATTTGTAATTTTTTTGGTTTGTGTAATCTCATTGATAAATCCTTTATCAGGAAATGGTTATTTTGGTCGTGATTGTAATAATAAAAAACTCGTGAGACTAAATAAACTGGTTTCAGGAATCAGTATCAATATTGTCACTACCTATGGAAAAAATAGATTTTTTCAATTTATTCTTAATGTCTGATGAAATACCCGGATGCCCAATCTGCGGTTCGAGAACCGAAATCTTATTAGATTTATCGCATACCAGAGATTCTACCCAAGTTCATATTTGTAATAGTCTGGAATGCAAAATGGAATTTGTTTTAGTAGGTGATACGGAACTTCTCTAAATTTTATGCTATGAAAAAAGGACAGCGTTTATGGACAGAGGAAGAATTAATACTTGCATTAAATCTCTATTACAAAACAGCCTTTGGGCGATTACACCATAAAAATCCGGAGGTCATAAAGCTTGGAGAGTTGATCAACCGCACGCCTGGTTCTGTTGCTTACAAGCTAGTCAACTTTGCCAGTTTGGATCCTAGTTTAAAGAATAGAGGAATAAAAGGAGCAAGTAATGCCAGTAAATTAGATCAAATTATATGGAATAGATTTTACGGAAATTGGGAGAACGCATTATCTGAAAGTGAGGCGTTGAGAATTAATCTTGAGAACAAAAAAGTGGAAGAAAACAGCCTTACCGAAGTAGTTTCCGATAAGGAAGGTGTAGAATACAGCGCGTTTGTAAAACAAAGAAAAAACCAGCATCTGTTCAGAACAATGATTCTCGCCTCCTACAACGAAACATGTTGTATAACTGGGTTAAAAATAAAAGAGTTATTAATTGCCGGACACATTATGCCATGGTCTTTAGACAAAAAAAACAGGCTGAATCCAAGAAATGGAATTGCCATCAATTCTCTACACGACAAAGCTTTTGAGACAGGACTTATCTCGATTGATACAAATTTTAAAATAAAAATTGCTCAGGAATTACTTACTTCCAAGGATGCTAAAATTGATCATTATTTTAAAAAATATCACGATAAAGAAATTATTCTTCCCAGCAAATTTTTACCAGACGAAACATTTCTGAAATACCATCTGAATGAAAAATTCAGAGGATAACATTATTTCAATAATTATAACGCTACACTATCCGGACAAGTGGATGACATTTTAATTTTATAGTCGTCTAAAGCAATTCCCCCCAACCACCGCAGCCGCTTCCTTCCGGCCCTGTGCCGCCAGCCATTCATAAGCATAATTCAGGCCATGGGTAAATAATTTTATCCGGTTAATCAAATAACGGCCTCCAACAACAAAGCCCAAAAACGCTTTCAGGTTTTTGGGCTTCATCTTATTTGTTTTCCGTAGGGAGGTGAATAATGTTTAATCGTTTAGTAATAAACTAATAATCACATCATTCAACGATTCAACAGTTCAACGATTCAACAAAAACCTACCTGACAATACTCACCTTATCGGTCCACGTTCCTTCGGTGGTCAATATACGCAGGTAGTATAAGCCGGTGGGTAAGCTACTGACTTCCAGCGTTCTTGCATTATTCGTGTACTGTTCTACCATTTGGCCGTTGGTACCAAAAAGTTGAATTTCGGTTACTTCAAACTCCGTGGGAATATTCAGGAGCAGTTCCGTTTTTACCGGGTTCGGATATACCTGAATGGCGGACAATGGTAAAAATTCTTTAACGTTGGTAACGACTACCTCGACTGTTTCCAGTTCGTAACGGGACTTATCCGCACGGATACCTTCTCCCGCGCGGGCGGTCAGTGTAAACGGCGTAAATTCAACGTCCGGTGGCAACTGAAACCGGAAAGATCCGATCTTTCCTGATCCGTCAACACCCTGCTGATCAATTCGTACCAGTCCGACATCCAGTCGACCTTCGTCGTAAAAGTCTTTTTGCAAAGCAATAAAATCATCAAAGAAGGTACCCGTCCAGCTTTCACTGAAATCTACATGCGCGGTATTCGGCACCACCATATTCTGATCGTACTCAATGATAAATCCGGCTCCGTAAAAATCGTTGATCGGTTCGGTGGCACTTCCTAACACTACTGCTACGTGTACCCAATTGTCGGCGGTTACTGTTTCATAAATAAAATCAACTTCAAAGCTCTCTCTGGTATCCCCTGCTTCCTGCAGGTTGTGGGTAAGGTCATAATTTAAATTAACCGCAAGGATATCCTGTTCGTCCACCACTCCATTACCATCCGTATCGGCGTGCCGGAAGTTGACATCGTCCAGTCCGTTGTCATTCCAGGGAGCCGCATATTGTGGTAAGAAATCCAACGTTGGATTCATCCGGGTCGGGCCCGTTTCGCCGTAGGCAAATCCAATATTAAAGACGTCAAAATTGTTGACTACCTTATTTGAATCCGTATCTCCGGGCCAGATCATTCCGCCCGTAATATCTACGGTATGAAATTCAGTACTCAGATTTCCGCATTCGTCGATGGCCGTCCAGTTGTAAACAACTTCATAACCTTCATCGGTAATATTTTCTTCCTTGGTAAAACTAAGGTCCAGCAGTCCACTGCAATCATCTTCAGCTGTTGCCAGATTAAATGGATTAGGTAAACTGTCTCCATTTAATAAATCTACGGTAATATCTCCTACCGTTGTCAATAATGGAGCATCCAAATCTTCTTCGGTGATGACTTGCGTAGCGATAGCGGTATTCCCACAATCATCGGTAGCGATCCATTCCCGGATAATAATATTTGTGTTTCCGCAATTGGGTGTGGAGGTTTCTGTAAAGGTATAATTGATATCTCCGGGACAGTCCGACTCGGCCTCCGGATTAATAATAGAGGCCGTTTCTCCACAAAGAATATTTTCATCCGCCGGGACGAAAGTAAAGATCAGGTCACCCGCAGGAGGACAATCATCGACCACCGTAAAATTGAGCATCAGCTGACATCCCGTGACATCCGTGATCGTAACCATGTAAGACCCGACACCAATTGAGACTCTGTCTTCCGGATCATCGGATCCCGGCAAATCATCCCAGTCGTAGCTATAAGGAAAGGTACCTCCACTAACCGACAGGTAAATAGAACCAAGTGTATCACAAACGTTGGAAACAATGGCAGATGCATCAATTGCATTGGCAGCCACAATGGTAAACGTACTCAACTCGATACAGGATTCATCAGAATTGGTAATGGTAACGGTATAAGTTCCTGGTTCCAGGTCCTCCCGGATATATCCGAATCCACCGTCGCTCCAGTTATAAATCAGAGACGGATCAGAGTACTGCACCGTTCCAAGGCCATCACAGTTAACAGGGGTAATACCTTCCAAAAATACGTCCAGAGAATCAACCTGAAATAAAGTAAACGAAGCCGTGGTAAAGCAGGTTTCTCCGGTAGCCGGATCAATATTGGAAATGGTCACCTCATAATCACCGGCGGTTAATTCTGTCTGAATATTACTATCCGGTCCGCCGTGCGACCAGACATAAGACATCGTGGGTTCGAAGTTTCCAACTTCCAGGAGGATGGCTCCCGGACCGTCACAATCGGGATTTTGTAAATCCGTTGCTACGATGATCGGTTCAACGCAGTTGCTGCCGGAACAATCATCTACGATTTCAAAAGTTTCGGTAACGGTACAACCCTGATCGTTTGTAACCGTCACGGAGTAAATACCCACATCTACTGCGGGCTGGTCGGGTGTAGTTGTACCATTGCTCCACTGATAAGTATAAATTCCATTGGGATTGAATAAATAAATGGACCCTAAGGTATCGCAAACATTGGCAACTACCGGATTGTATTCAATGGTAGAAATCTCCGGTATGTTCAAAAATGCCACCGCTTCACAGTTTCCGGTTGGAGAGGTAACGGTGATATTATAAATCCCTGGAAACAGATCAGCCCGGATATGTCCCTGGCCACCGTCGCTCCAATTATAAATCAGAGCCGGATCAGAGTATTCGGCAGTTCCGGTAGGTCCGCAATCTGCGGGTGTACTGTTTACCAGAAAAAATCCTAACGAATCATGCTGAATCAACGTAAAAGTAGCGGTCGCAAAACAACTTGCTCCGGTAGCCGGGTCCGTGTTGGAAACAGTGACATCATAAGTACCCGCCGGCAGCTCAGTCTGAATGTTGCTGTCACCTCCGCCGTGCGACCAGACAAAAGTGGTCGTTGAATTAAAATTATCTATTTCCAGTTCAATAGATCCCTGACTGTCACAATCCGGATCCTGTAAATTCGCCGCTGCAATGTTTGGAACTTCACATCCACCGGGACAATCATCCACAATCTGGAAACTTTCTGAAAGGGTACAACCCTGACTGTCGGTAATGGTAACCGAATAGGTTCCTGTATTCAGTTCGGGTTGATCTCTGGTGAAAGTGCCATTACTCCACTGATAGGTAAAGGGACTGAAATTACCAGAAACCATCATATAAACAGACCCTAAGGTATCGCAAACGTTGGAAACATTCGCATTCAGGAAAATCGATTCCTCTTCCGGTATGGTTAAGAAAGTGATTGATTCGCAATTGGCATTCGGTGTAGAAACAGTAATCGTATAGTCGCCCGCCGGCAGATCTTCACGAATCCGACCCTGGCCGCCATCACTCCAGTTATAAATAAAATTATTATTAGAAAAGGCGGCTGCGCCCGGTTGTCCACAGGTGGCTGCCGTAAGACTCAACAAGCTATAATCGAGGGAGTCATTATACACTAAAGTAAATGCTTCCGTGATAGAACAAACTTCTCCAGTCGTCGGATTGGTATTGCTGATGACTACCTCAAAGTCTGCGGCCCAAAGGTCAATTTGTACACCACTATTGGCACCGTTGTGCGACCAGTCAAAATCGTAGGATACAGAATTATCTACTAATTGTATAACAATTGAACCCGTTTCAACGCAGGATGGATGAACTACTTCTACGTTGGCAATTACTGGCTGGGTACATCCCGTAGAAGGACAGTCATCGACAATTTCGTAGGTATTTTCTATCGCACATCCTTCTGAATTAACGACCGTCACCGAATAGACTCCCACGCCGATAGAAGGCCGGTCTTTGGTAGTCGCACCATCACTCCACTGGTAAGTATAAGGAGGAAAGAGACCACTTACATCCAGATATATAGATCCCAATGTATCACAGACATTTGCAATGGATGCAAAAATATCTATACCTGAGTTGGGCATAACAATGATCGTCTCCTCTTCACAGTAATTGCTACTAACAGTGATTGTATATTGCCCCGGCCAAAGGTCAAATCTGGCTGCCCCCTGAAATCCATCCTCCCACGTGTAAGTCAGATCAGGATTATCAAAGATAACTGTTCCGTTATTGTTGTTATTACAACTGGGAGAAATGTCGTAATTATAATTATCCAAAACATCTGAAAATCCGACATTAATACTTTGAGTTGTAAAACAGGATTGCTGGGTCGTATCCGCGTAGGTGATGGTCACATTGTATATTCCTGCCAACAAATCAATTGCCTGATCTGTATTTGATATACCATTTTCCCAGGTAAACTGATAATTCTGATTTGGATCCTGCATGGTAATCTGAATAAAACCAGGTTCTTCACAGGTCTGATCGATCACGTTGATAGTACTGATTTCCGGATCTTCGCATGGAACTGAATTAATGGTGGTTACGAAAACGTAGGTGGTATCACAAGTTCCATTGACGCCGCACATAATAATACAGGCTTGTTCGGTCCCGGCTTCAATACCCGCGTACTCCAGCGTATACGTAGACGCATCAACGATAAATTCAACGAACGTTCCGCTCTGCGCAGCACATTCATTTACAAAATAATCGACCGGATCAAGATTGGTCGGATCGAAAACCAGGTTATCCGATTCTCCAATTTCTATAGTAAAAAACAAACTATCGGTGATCTGCTGACAGACCACGTCGATCAATAAAGTATCGGCGCAATCTTCTATAAAATTATACACAACAAATTCGTGATTCCCGACAGGAAATTCAAAAGCCGTACTGGCACCACTCGTACTATATTCCGGCAAAATTTCTGCGGTCAATCCGGTATTGGTCTCCGTAAGCACCAACCATCCCAGCGAATCGGGTGCATCAGTTGTTTCTATTTTAAAACTCATATCGTCAAAGGTCCACTGTACCCCACTGAGTACACTCAAGGTGTCGGCAAGTCCGCCGGGAGAATCAGCTACGATATTAGTATAAAAATTCCCATTTACTTCCCACGAATTTATGTTCACCGGATAGTTACCGATTCCCAGCACATCGTAGCCAGCGATCGTTCCACCGCAGGCTGAAATACTGCCGTTGTAAGGCATACCGTTCAAAGTGTATTCGTACTCCTCCGAAAATTCGAACTCGATGGGCAGACATTCCACGATCCCTGTCTGGCAGTCTTCGGTCGTTCGTAAAAGGTTGTTTTGAGTGAAATCCGGGCAGTCTTGCGCGGATAAATTTGCTGCGGATAAAAAGCAGACCAGCAGCATGATAAATGTGTTGAATAACTTCATAGGATTTTTTTCTGATGGAATAGTGTGGCTATATTTGAAAAAACAGTGAGTACGTGACAAATTGGAGGGTTTATATATTTTTTTGCTAGTTAGCTGTTTGCTATTGGCAAGTTGGCTTTCTTCTAACGTAAAACACGTTAGAAACGCGCTAGCTGGCTAACAAGCAAGTCCCCAAATTTGTCACTTACTCAAAAGATGTTTATATATACATCTGATATTTGATTATTTTAACCAATTTTTGGTCCAAAACCGTACTAGATTTACGATAAAATAACCAAAGTAATTAAAAGTATGGCCTTTTGGTACCAAAAGATCATACTAAGTAATGGTAAAACAATAATTTCCCGATTTATGGCTGGCCCTTTTGATCCAATATTTCGTTAAAAAGCCTCGCCGATGCTATGGCATCGTCTACGTTTTTTGCCTCATCTTGAACCAAAATTCCCTTGCCAAAATGCGGAACTTATTATTCGACCATTACTAACCGAAGGAAAGCCTAAGGCCTCAACGAGCGAAGCGCCTCAACCCTCCTTCATCCGACAGTCCATCAACGCCAAAACCATCGCCAGTTGTTCCTCCCGGCTGATATTGGTATTATCGATTAAAACCGCGTCGCTTGCTTTAGCCAGCGGACTATTGGTGCGGGTAGAGTCGAGGTGGTCGCGTTGAGTGAGGTTGGCTTCGACGTCCTGGAGGGCGGCGATGATGCCTTTTTGTTGCAATTCCCGGTAACGGCGGATGGCGCGGATATTTGGATCAGAGGTCAGGAATATTTTGAGTTCCGCCTCCGGAAAAACGACCGTACCGATATCTCTTCCATCCATTACGACGCCTTTATTTTCTCCGATGATACGTTGTTGCGCTACCATTTCGGTACGTACTGCCGGTATCGCACTTACCTGGCTGACCAGATTTGAAACGGGCATATCTCTGATTTCGGTTTCTACATTTTCTCCGTTCAGAAAAGTAAACGTTGCTCCGTCGATGACCCGGAGGTCCGTGTGTATATTATCGAGTGCGTTCCGGACCGCTTTGGTATCCTCAATATCAATATCATGACGGAGGAAATAAAGCGTTACGGCCCGATACATAGATCCGGTGCTGATATATAAATAATTGCTGGCGTGGCTAATGTCGTTAGCAAGCGTACTTTTACCACACGAGGAATGGCCATCAATGGCGACGATAATTTTCTTCAAGACGATGTTTATTTACTGCAAAGATAAGGAATGTTGACTAAATAAAGTACGACGCTGCGCTTCCTCTTTCTGAGACAATTTTAATCACCATTCCTAAAATCAAAAACGTAAATATAGTTCATAGTGTGTAAACAGGTATTTAATCCATTACCTCCATCGCTTCCATGCGAATTTGATTGTTCCGGCCAAAAGTAAGAGGAGGAGGATACCTGTTCCCGACCACAGCGCGTTGGTATACGAAATTATTGGCGCCGTTTGAGGAAGTAGAATCGGAGAAGGATCACCAATCATTACAAACGCTGCCCAGTAAAAGGGATGCGCAAATTGTGGAGCAGTATTTTCCAGAAAATGATGTTTGGCTTTGGCCATCGCCATATTTTTGGGCTCACCATTTTTAAGTTCCTGATAAAAATTTCCCATCAGATCGGCCGTGGCAGCATCACTGATTTTCCATAGGGTAGGGACGACTGCACGGGCGCCTGAGTACGTAAAGCCGCGTGCGAGATTGACAATTCCATCTCCCTGGGCCAATTTTCCGTTCGCTGTTTCACAGGCACTGAGTACAACGAGCTCTGCTTGCAGTTGTAATCCATAAATATCCTTGATGTATAATAATTCATTTTCCAGCGAATCTTCGATCTCCTGAAAAGCAAGATAAGAATAGTTTGGGTGTTCTGTATTTACCTTACCATGCGTCGCCAGATGAATGATCTGGTAATCAGGCGCAAGTTTCATAAAATTGTCTTCCGTTGCCTGTTTTCCTTTTAGTACCGAACCGTATTCTAAAATATTTTTAATGTTATCAACTTCCTTTGTATTGTGATAGAGTTCACCAAAATCCCGTAGCTTGAGGACCGAAAATTCTTTATCTTTCGAAAAAGTGGGCGCGAACGCGAGGAAGTGATGCTGGAATTCTTTTTCACCGGAAGGACGGGTGAAGGCATCCACCGCGTACTGATAGGAAATCGTGTATTTGTTTAGTAAAAACGGATAATCCTGATAAGCATCGTCGGAATTTGGCAACGCAGTTAACAAGGCATCAAAAGATAAATTTTCTAAAAGATTATCGGGAATAATTGTTATCCGGGCCGGAAGTTTTCTGATGAAGGGAGCGATCAATTTTTGGTAGAGGAAAAAACCGGTCTGCTGATAATCGCTCAGTGCTTCTTTTGCCGCTGCCGAGGTGCCCCTTGAAGTGATAATACTATGATTGAACGTAGCCAATTTATCAGAAAGAGAAAAATCCATTGGTATCCGTTCGACGGTAAAATCCCATTTGTCAATCAATATCGTATATAGGTAATCGACCCCAACATAATAGGAAAGAATTCCTTCTTCGGAATGTAATGCCTCTTGTAAGGTCTTCAGTTCAGGAACAACAGTATGATATTTTAACTGATAAAAATACGGGTATTTTTCTTCGATGTTTTGCATCAGTACCTTATGGCTTTCCCGCTGCCGGATCAGCTGATCGCGGGCAGCGCTGATGAGCAGAGGATCATTACTCAACTGCGCCTGGAATAATTTTTTCTCGGTTTGAGCGATTAATAAATCCAGCGCTTTGATTTGCTGGCCCACGCTGTCCGGTAAGGTACTGGTGATGGAAGAATTGGATTTATTAAGACTTTCGTAGAGTGAATTATTTTTACTTTTTTCTGATAAAAATAATATCGTGTACAATGCGGCAGAATCAGCCGTCTGTTCCCAGATTTGAAAATTCAGGTCAATGGCCGATTCAAAGAATACCGCATTATTTTTCATGAGTACCTGTCTGGAGTTTCGTTCGCTAACCCGGTTTTTTAATATTTCGAAAATGGTCAATGCCTCGCGGTAAGCCTTTTGTGCCTGATACAAAAGGTCTACTTCCTGAGTAGATTTGTATGTGGCCGTGAGTACTTTTGCCTGCTCGTAGTAGAGGTGAAACAGATCATGGGGAAAAGCGGTTTTATCCAGTCTTGACTGGTGGGGCGCTCCGCTTTGGTCGATGAGGGTAAAGGCCGTTTCCAGTTGTTGTTCCGCTTTGGCAGGTTGATTCATGCCCAGGTAGCAACGGGCCATTTTTATCAGAATGTCAGGACGATAAATCGGATTGGCGCCATTTTTTTCTAAAAACAGATTTACAGTCCGATACTCATTGAGCGCCTTTTGGTAAGCACCCGTTTGTTGAAAAATGTTGGCTTTGGTTTTAATGGCATTTATGTAGTGAAGTGAAACCTCTTTTATTTTTGGATCGGCAATCATGAGGGCAGTATCAATTTCCAGTAAGCCTTGCTCGGGATTATCCAGTGCCAGATAATTATCGGCCAGTAAAAGGTATAAATCAATGACCGATTCAGGATTCCAGTAATCATCGCCTCTTGCTGCTATTGCATTAAAATGACTTTTTGCCTTTAGAAAATAAAGCAATGATTTTTCCGGGTCATCGGGGCGATAAGTTCTGGCGAGAAACGAATAATCTATTCCCAGATTATCATCGTCAATAAATTCGAAATTCAGATCCAGTTCAATCGTTTTTTCGATCAGCATCCTGGCCTTGTTGAATTCATTCAGGTCAATATAGATGTTTGCCAAATTAATGTACAGAATGCATAAGTAAGATTCCTTTATATCCGCGCAGGGCGTATCCGCAATTTCGAGTGCCCGATTGTAAAATTTCATGGCCTGATCCACGTCGTACGACTCAAAGTAATAATCGCCCAGAATCCGGAACCCATCCATTTTTTCGCTGAGATCTATATCCTGGTCAGAGGTGATAATTTCATAAATTTTTTGAATCAAAAATTTATTTCTTGGTGAATCAAATTTTTCGATGGACCGATCGAATAACACCGTACAACTATAAAGATGACTGGCTAAAAACGCTGGTTTGTTTTTGGTGTATTCAAAAAGTTTTTCTCCGTAAAATGCAGATGAATCCATCGTGCTGAGTTTGAGCATATAGTGCTCAATGACCGTATCACGTGGTTGTCCCGATAGCTGGCTGTCGCACAGGGACATCAACCCGATCAAAAGGACCGAAAAGTAATTTATTTTTCTCATGTTTAAGTGTATGTACATCTAATGTAGTGATACTTAGACACAAAACATAATCCTTAACGAAGTTTTAGCGTATGAACCCAATTTGGTGACACGATTTTTTTTAAAGTAAAGGAAAAAAGTAACAAAAATACAGGGTAAAACGTTATGAATTTTGTTAATTTGTGACAGTGTTTTACAAGAACAACTCTATATGAAGAACTTAATCGAAATTTCTAAAATTGTTACTAAAAAGAAAGTCAAAAAGATCGAAATTTTTGACGACCACTCTTTAAAACATAAAGGAAGCAAATTCAACGAATTTTATGAGGCTTTGATGCTTGGTAAATTTAAAAATGACCGGGACGCGGCTACCTACCTCTACGGTTGTAGTCCTACGGATGATAAATACCGGCAGCTTAAATCCCGTTTCCGGAAGCGATTACTTAATACGCTGTTCTTTCTGGATGTAAATTTACCTTCTGCTTCGGGCTACGACCGGGCTTACTTTTCCTGTAACAAGGACTGGACTCTCGTTAAAATTCTCCTGAGTAACAACGCACCACACACCGCTGCGGCACTGGCACGACAGATATTTACCACTGCCCTGAAATTTAAATTTGCGGACGTAATCGTCAATTGTGCCCGTATTTTAAGAAAATATGCCGCAGATTCGGACAATATCAAAGACTATGAAATCTACGATCAACATAGCAAACAATTTCAGAATGTACTGGACGCAGAAATCCGTTCCGAAGAACTCTATCAGCGGGTTTACATGAATTACCACCGTCCACACGCTAAAACGGAAGAACTCAAAGAACGGATTGATACGTATTGTGAAGCACTGGTTGGCCTTTCAGAAATTTATGACAGTCCTCTTGTGCTCTATAATATGTACCTGGTCTGGGCCTACCGCTACGAGATGTTACACGATTACAAGAATATGCTGGAGGTGTGTACGAAAGCAGAGAGATATATAGAAGAGAATCCTCGTTTTTACCAAAATGAAAAATTAGCTACATTTCAATTAAAAAAGATGTCGGCTTATCTGCATCTGAGAGACTGGAAAAACGGAAAAAGCAATGCGGAAAAATGTCTGGCCTCCTTTCCGGTGGGAAGTGATACCTGGTTTGATTTTATGGAATATTACCTGCTGCTGGCGTTGCATACGGATAATTTTTTGAATGCGATTGCCATCTATAACGATGCAACGGGCAATAATCAGTTTAAGAAACTAAACCAGTTGACCAAAGAAAAATGGAAAATCTATAATTATTATCTCAACTATCTGATTGATAGTATGGGCGAAAAAAATCCGGTGATGCTGGCGCAGCGAACCAAGGCCTTTCGGTTACAGCGCTTTCTTAACGATCCCATTTTATACAGTAAAGATCAGCGGATATTTACGGTGCTGGTAATTATGGCGCAAGTATTGTTTTTATTGGAAAAGAAAAGTTATAATGCAGTTTCGGAAAGAATCGACCGGCTTAAATCCTACGCAAACCGGCAGTTGAAAAAAGACGAATATTATCGGGTCAACCAATTCATTCGCTTATTACAGCAACTACCTAAAGCAGATTATAATAAAAATTATCTGACCAATACCGATAAATACTATGATCGTTTGATTGAAAGACCTTTCCGGTACCGGGGATTTATCCTGGAACTGGAAGTAATTCCGTACGAGAAATTGTGGAACATGTTACTGGCAAGGCTCTGATTCAGATAAGATCTTTAAGCTGGAAGTGAAAAACTTTACGTACGCCGTTTCTTCTGACCACCACCTTAATTTTCTTACCGACTTTACCTCTGAGCTTTTTATTGATCGAAGGCAAGTCCATAAATAATCGTGGCAAACCGCTGATTTTTACCAGTTGGTCTCCGGGTAATAGTCCGGCTTTGTCAGCGGGAGAATTAGGAATGATCTCTCTGATTTCATAGGTATTCAATCTTTGTCCGCTGGCGATGGTCACAATACCACTGCGGTCGTACGAAAAATTACGGTTGTACTTTTTCCTCGGTTTCAGGTACAGGAGCGAGCGGTTATAATCAATCATGACGGTAAACCGGCTAAGGACTCCATTACCTATAATCCCGTCCCTTTGTATCACAAATGCAGCGTCAGGAGTAGCCGTCGGAAATTCCTGAAAATTGGTGATGATGTCCGAAAAAGCAAACGGATCCAGATGTAATTTTTTTATTCTTCCGAGATATCCTTTCATAAATCCTCCCAGCCCCATCCCGATATTTCCGGTGACCGTAGTCGTGGGAAGCATAAAGTCGGGATGCGTATTCGTATACAAAAGCAGGGATAATCCGGCTCCTGTATCAATTAAAAAGTCAGCGGAGATATCTACCGAATCACGCAATTGTATCTTGTTGGTTAAATAAGGTTTTCCCGCTTTTACATTGATTGGGTAACTTTCGTAGCCTCTTGGTTTTTTACTGCGCCCCGGATCAATCAGGGTGATTTTTTTACTTCGGTAATCAATTTTAACAATAAAATGTCTGAAAATATCTGACCCGATAATTCCGTCTACGGGCACACCGGCGTACTCTTCAAAATTAAAATAATTTTTATCAAGCACCAATATATTCTGGCTGCGCGCTTTTACGCCGGGCAAAGAAATATCAATATTCTTGGCCAGGTGTGCTACAATCGTTGTTTTTAAATCCGCACCAATCAGTTTAAATTCCCGGTCATAATTCACTCCTAATAAATCAGTAAAGCTTTTCTTTGCCAGAATGGTGTATTCGGCGCCGGTATCAAAAATAAAAGTGAGCGGAATAAAATTGTTAAGTTTAATTTTAACGAGAATAAAATTATTCTTATACTGAAATGGAATTTCAATCTTTTTTCGGTTACCCGTAAAGCTAAAAATATCCTGTGCTGGCAGATCAGTCACTGAAAAAATGAGGAAAAATAACAGCAGATATTTTAACAAATTACCCATGAAAATATTTTTTTGAGAAGGCAGGTGCTAAGGAATGTTAAATAAATAAAATACGATTCTATACTTCCTCTTTTTGCCTCACTCTGCAATTATTTATTTGCCATTCCTAAGATTTTTAAATTAATCATTATTTTGTGATTTTACTAAATTTTATGTTGAAAAAATTCAATATTAAAAATAAAAAGTTATGTACAAGACATTATTAATTATTTTATTAGCCGGATGTCAGATGTTGTCTGCTCAATCGGACGACGGGTGGATGATTACCGCTCAGGATATCGATCCAAACGAATATTATGGAGTAACTGTTGCCAACGGAATGGTGGGTATCGTATCTTCCCCCGAACCACTCAAAGTAGCCGATGTGGTCCTCAATGGCGTCTATGATTTTTATCAGCGGGGCAGGGTATCTAATATTTTAAAAACCTTCAATCACGTTAACATGGACCTCGACGTGGACGGGCAACGGATCGGCCCCTCCAATATCAGCGATTATGCCCAAACTCTTGACATGAAAAAAGCGGTGCTGCTTACCACGTTCACCGCTGTCAACAAGGCGACCGTCCGGCACGAAATCATGGCACTCCGGCACTTGCCCTATACCGCGCTGATTACCGTAGAAATTACGGCCCGCGAGGATCTGATGATTACGCCCATGAGTGTCATCGAAGCCCCCAATCATTTGACGGAAGTTAAAAATTACTACGCCGAAATTGACCGTCCGCATGTAAAAATTCCCCTGATGACCTCCGTCGGAAACAGCCCGTCCGGAAAACACAAACTGGCCGTTTCCAACAGTTTTATTTTTTCGGAAAAACACGGAGCAGAACCAGATCTGATCCACGAAGACTGGGACTATAACCGGCACCTTACCAAGTTTCATAAAAAACTAAAAGCGGGTGAAAGGTATCGTTTTTCGGTCGTTGCCTCTGCTTGTAGTACGGAACACTACGAAGACCCGCACAACGAAGCGGAGCGACTGACCATCTTCGCCGCCCTCGAAGGCCGGGATCGTTTGCTGAGCAGACACTACGCCGCCTGGGAAAAACTCTGGGAAAGTGACGTGGAGATTGAGGGCGATGTATCCGTACAGCGGGATGTGAGAGCTGCCATTTATCACCTGTATTCTTTTGCCCGTAAGGGAACAGCGTACAGTCTCAGTCCGATGGGATTGTCCGGGCTGGGGTACAATGGACACGTTTTTTGGGATACCGAGTTATGGATGTATCCACCGTTGCTGGCTTTACAACCTGAGATTGCCCGGTCACTGCTGGAATACCGTTTTGAGAGACTGGACGCCGCCCGGCAAAACGCTTTTGCGCACGGATACGACGGCGCGATGTTTCCCTGGGAATCTGCTGGCGACGGTTCGGAGGATACGCCGGTCTGGGCGTTGACCGGACCATTTGAACAACACATTTCCGGATGTATCGGCTGGGCGGTCTGGAAGTACTATCAGGTGACCGGAGACCGCGAATGGCTGACGACCCGGGGCTATCCGATGTTGCGGGAAATTGCGGATTTCTGGACCTCAAGGGTAGAAGAAGGCGCGGATGGAAAACTTCACATTAACAACGTAGTAGCCGCCGACGAATGGGCTGAAAATGTAGATGACAATGCGTTTACTAACGCAGTTGCAATACTGTCTTTACAATATGCGACCGAGGCCGCCAACGTATTAGGGGTGACTCCAAATCCCGTATGGAATAAAACAGCCGACCGGATTCCCATCCTGAAAATGGCGGACGGTACGGTGCGCGAGCACGCCACTTACGAGGGAGAACCCATCAAACAGGCGGACGTGAATTTGCTGACTTTTCCGTTAAAACTCATTACCGACGAAGCACCGATGCGAAAAAATCTGGCGTACTACGAAGGTAAAATTTCTCCCAATGGTCCCGCTATGGGATATTCGGTGCTATCGATTATTCACCACCGGCTGGGAGATACTGAAAAAGCCTATGATCTTTTTATCAAGGGTTTCCGGCCTAATCAGGTGCCACCCTTTGGCGTTATTTCTGAAACAGCCGGAGGAACCAATCCCTACTTTGCCACCGGTGCGGGCGGGATGTTGCAGGCGGTCTTATTTGGTTTTGGTGGATTGGATATTACAAATCAGGGACTTGAAAGAGGAGCGGTGAAAATTCCCGCTAACTGGCGTAAATTAACCGTAAAAATCAGAGAATAGAGCGTGTGATAAGCTAAAATTCAAGCATTAAGCATAGAATAGTTTCGTAACTTTGTGAAAAAAAATTAGCATTATGATTCGTCTGAGTGGATTTATTTTTTTAATCATGGTATTAATCGGAACGGGATGTAAAAATCCGTCTGGGGACACAGCCGAAAAGGGGTACGACGTCGAAGCGACCCGTAACCCGATATTGCTGGATCAATCGGTTAAAAAATTAACGGATATTATTGTCCATGATATTTTTTCTCCTCCCGTCGCAAGCCGGAATTATGTCTACCCGCTGGTAGCTGCCTATGAAACCCTGCGTCATGGATACCCGGAATATAAAACCCTGGCCGGACAATTACAGGAATTGAATCCAGCACCCGAACCAGCGAAGGACCAACCTTATAATTTTGAAGTAGCGGCCATTCATGCCTTTTTAAAAACGGCACAGAATTTCATTTTTTCAGAACAGAAAATGGAAGATTTCCGGAAGGAAATAAATGACAAGTTCGCCGCGATGAATGTGCCCAAAGATATTTTTGACCGGTCTGTTGCTTATGGAGATGCGGTGAGTGCCCATATCATGGCCTGGAGTGACGGAGATCTTTATAAACAGACCCGAACTTATCCCCGGTATTCGGTGGAAGACGAACCGGGACGCTGGACGCCAACCCCTCCTGCTTACATGGATGGTATCGAACCACACTGGAATAAGATCAGGACGATGGTGCTGGATTCGGCCCGTCAGTTTCAACCCCTGCCCCCGACCAAATTTGATATGAAAAAGGGGAGTAAGTTTTATCAGGAATTGATGGAAGTGTACGAGGTAGTGAAAAATGCGAGCGAAGAAGAAATTGAAATTGCCAGTTTCTGGGATTGTAATCCCTACGTGAGTCATACGGTGGGACACGTGATGTACGCGACCAAGAAAATTACGCCCGGTGGTCACTGGATGGGTATTACCCGCACGGCTACCCGGCAATCCAACCTGGACATCATGGCTTCTACCGAGGTTTATACCATGGTGGCCATTGCGCTCTTTGATGGGTTTATTAGTTGCTGGGATGAAAAGTATAACAGTAATCTTACTCGTCCTGAAACGGTTATCAACGGTTCCTTCGATGAGTCCTGGTTACCACTACTGCAAACACCTCCCTTTCCGGAACATACCAGTGGGCATTCTGTTATCTCAACTGCCGCAGCCGTTGTATTGACCGACAAATTGGGATCAGAATTTTCGTTTGTGGATAGTACGGAAGTGGAATTTGGTTTGCCACCGCGCACCTTTGATTCGTTTCTGGCAGCTTCGGAAGAAGCGGCGATTAGCCGGTTATACGGTGGAATTCATTACCGACCCGCCATCGAATACGGGGTAGATCAGGGGAAAAAAGTAGGTGAGTTTGTCATGGCAAATTTGGAAACAAAAAAATAAACAGTACTCAACATTGAACGTTACTCCGGCGGTTGTGCTCCGGTGAGGTTCCTCTATCCAGATTTGTTATGACTTCCAAAAAAATTACCGTTCCGGGTTATGTGCTTCCGGTAATTGTGGTGGCCCAATTTTGCTGTACTTCGCTTTGGTTTGCCAGTAATGGGGTGATGAATAATCTGATTATTGATTTTCAATTATCCTCGAAAGCGCTGGGTGGATTGACTTCAGCCGTGCAATTTGGATTTATTGCAGGAACTTTGTTGTTTGCCTGGTTTTCTCTCGCCGACCGATTTTCTCCTTCTCTGGTTTTTTTGTTTTGTTCCCTCGTCGGTGCGTTGGCAAATCTGGGAATTACCTGGTCTGGAAATACCTTTGGAAGTCTGGTGATTTTAAGATTTATTACCGGGTTTTTTCTGGCGGGTATCTATCCGGTTGGAATGAAAATATCGGCGGACTATTTTGCGGAAAAACTGGGTCGGTCCTTGGGCTTTCTGGTAGGCGCTTTGGTGATTGGAACGGCCTTTCCCCACTTACTGAAAGTGATCACCAGTGCAAGTGTGTCGTGGCCTGCGGTAATCGTTACGACCTCTGGTCTGGCTGCTTTTGGTGGATTGATCATGTGGCTTTTTATTCCGGATGGACCTTATCGTAAACCTGGTCAGCGCCTGAATGGTAAAGCTGTTTTTGAGGTGTTCCGGTATCCTGGATTCCGGGCGGCTGCCTTCGGTTATTTTGGTCACATGTGGGAATTGTACGCATTCTGGGCGTTTGTTCCCGTGATGCTCGCAACGCATCCAAGCATTCATCCTGCTACCAATCCGGACATCTCCTGGTGGTCTTTCTGGGTCATTGCCGCTGGTGGTCTGGCTTGTATAATAAGCGGACAATTATCCTTAAAATTCGGTGCCGCAAAAATCGCCCGTCTGTCACTACTCGCATCCGGAATCTGTTGTTTCTTATCTCCTTTATTTTTTCAATTTTCTTTTCCTGTATTTATATTGTTTTTATTTTTTTGGGGAATGGTCGTCATCGCGGATTCTCCTCTATTTTCAACACTGGTCGCCAATAACGCACCTCCGGAAATTAAAGGTACCGCACTTACGCTGGTAAATTGTATTGGATTTTCTATCACAATTATCAGTATTCAATTACTCACCTGGATGACCGGAGTTGTACCACCAACCTGGATGTACGTGATATTGGGACTGGGAGCGATGGTGGGATTCAGGCAGCGTTTGCAGTAATGCCGGAATGATTGCGTAAAATGATTGTGAAGAAACCGTAAAAAAACCTTGTCTGGTCTGAACTTTTGTCCTTCAAATACTTTTTAGTAATGTCAAACAACTAAGTACAAGGCACGAAAATTTGTCACATAATTTTATAGAATTAATAGACAATCAACCTTCTTCGTGCGACAGAACCAAATGCCTTGTACTTAGGACAGTCTGACTGAAATTTTCAGCCAACTTTTTTTAACCAAAAAAATCAAAATTATGCGAAGTCTTCTTTATTTAATTGCCGTTGTTTGTATCATTATCTGGGCGCTGGGATTTTTTGGCGTAGTAGCCGGAATAGGTTCAAGCCAACTGATTCACATTTTGCTGGTAATTGCAGTAATTACTGTTTTATTTAATATCATTTCGGGTCGAAGACCCATCTAAATAAACGCTAAATCCGATAATGCTCAAGTATTATCGGATTTTTTATTTTTTAAAACTACATTTAATAGCATTCCTGCCAGAATCAGAATGATCCCCGCAAAGGCAAGCGGTTGGTACGACTCATCAAAAATAAAATAACCCAGGATCAGGGCATAGATCAATTCCATGTACTTGAATGGAGCCAGTACACTGGTCTCTTCGAGCTGAAAAGCACGGGTCATAAATACCTGTCCGATCAAACCAAAAATGCCGATACTGATCACAGAAAACCATTCCCGGCCAACCGGCATTTGCCACCACGGAAAAGAACAAATACCGACCAGCATACAAATGACCATAAAATAATTAATGATGGTCAGATAGTGTTCTCTGGCACCAAGAAAACGGATCAGCACAAATACCATCCCGACAAAAACGGCGGAAGTTATCGCCAGTCCAAGGCTGATAAAATCAATCCGCAGATCAAATCCTTTCAGAATGATCACGCCCGAAAAAGCTATGGCAAAACTGATCCATTGGCCTTTGCTAATTTTTTCTTTTAGAAAATAAGCGGCAAGTCCGGCACCAAAAATTGGCCCCAAGTACCGAATCGAAATGGCAGAACCCAGCGGGATTCGCTGAATCGCCAGAAAAAAAGTTACCAGTGAAATAACCCCTACAATACCCCGGAGCAACAAGAATTTAGGCTGGTGTCCAATGATGGAAATCCGTTTGTACAACATATACGGAAAGATAAAAACAAAACTCCCGAAGGCTCTGAAAAAGACGACTTGCAAAGCGGGCAGATTGCTGATGTCTTTGGCGGTGACATTCATCACGGCAAAGGACAGGGTCGCAATTAAAATATAAAGGATTCCTTTTGAAAACATAGGTATAATACTACAACCAATACATGGTAAGGTTGCGAAAATACGCATAATAAAAATGGGTGATTACGCTAGCCTTGTAATCACCCTTTGATGTTAGATGGGATCGAACCATCAACCTTCGCGTTATGAATGCGACATTCTTCCAATTGAACTATAACATCGGTGCCGGGTCATCGGCACGTTGGTTTAAAAACCGCTTATTATTCTATTTTACATCATAGCCTTGCTCTACCCCTGAGCTACTTTCCTGTATTGAGTAAACGCCTGACCGCGTAGCAGGAAAGAGCGGATTCGAACCGCTGACCAATAGCCTTGTAAAATAACAAACGTTGTATTTTTAAACCAATTAAAACTAAAACTATGGAGCGAAACGCTGAATCTAATTGGGCCCGCCTGTCAGTGAAGGTGTCAGGGAGCTTGTTAAACTAAAACTCAGATTAAAGCTATCTCCAATATTTTTTATATTTAAAAAAATCTGTAATATTTTTTCTTACGACGAAAGACCGCAGAGCGGTCTCATTATGTTAACCACCGGCGCCCCCACGATTGAGAGACGACCACAGCGTGGTCGCATTATCTTCAATCGCGGTTATTTTACGTTTGCCGGAAACATTTTTAAACAAACACATCCTTGTGTAAATAGTCAAAAATAGCATCTGCCAATTTTACATTGCTAACATCTACGTTGTTAGCCTTGGCACGGGCAACCTTGACGGCTTCGATAAACTGTTCTAATTTTTCTACCAAAGTAGATTTTTGAGTCTGCGTGATTTTACCAGAAAAATAAGTAGTTAAATACTTACCCACCTGGAAATCCAGATTCAGTAACTCTGTCTGTGCCGGGTGCTTATCGGTCGCTTCGTATTTTACGATTACCTTGGGACGTTTGATGGTTCGGAATTTAATTTCCTCATCAGAACGGTATCGGTTGATCTTTTTGTCAAACTGATATTTACGCGCAGCATCCAAAGTTGGAATGGCCCGGTACAGATCCAGTAATTTACCCAGATTAGATTCTAAAGCCAAAAGGGTAGTAGCGGCAAATTCACCAAAGTTCTTTTTACCAACGATTAGTTCCGCCTTCGCCTTACCAGATGCATTGGTTTCTTCTTTACTTAAAGTCGCGTTGATGGCTACTGCCACCGGGACGAGTGCCTGATCTAAAGCTTCCTTTACGGTAAGCGAAATTTCCTTGGTCTCATCCGGAATTTCCTCGGCGTTTTCTTCGGTCGGAATATACTTTTTCACCAACCCCTCAAAGTCGGTTGCATGTTTTGTAAAACGCTTTTTGGTTTCGCCAATGATAATATTAGCGCGGTTTTTACGATCCTGTTCTACTGCCAGGATCTCATGAAGTTTATTAGCCATGATAATTTTTAGTTTTATATTTTTTGTTGTCGAGCGTATAACTAAAAAATATTTGCTTGAGTTCCCATTTTTAAAGATTTTAAAAAAAGCTATTAAGTTTTCCCTTCTTTTTATACCTTAGCTTGATGGATTTAACTTCGCGGGCAAGAAAAATATTAGATCAAAACTGGAAAGGTGGATTTACGATTCCTACCAGTAAACTTTACCCCTTTCAATGGCATTGGGATTCTGGCTTCGTCGCATTAGGTTTGGCGCATCATGATTTAGAAAAAGCGATAACTGAGATCCGGTCTATGTTTTCCGGACAGTGGGAAAATGGCTTGTTGCCACATATTATTTTTCATAGTGAAAATGAGAAAACCTATTTTCCTAATTATGATTTCTGGAATACTAAAGTCAATTCCGGGGCACCGCAACATCCCAAATCTTCCGGAATCACCCAGCCTCCGGTTTTTGGATTTGTCCTGGAATCTTTGCTTACACTTTATGGAAAGCAAAACGAAGAAGTAGTAGATTTTGTAAAAGAGATTTTTCCAAAAGTTTTAAAATATCACGAATTTCTCTATACCTACCGAGACGTAGAACAAGAAGGAATTTTCTTCATTTTTCATCCCTGGGAATCCGGACGAGATAATTCTCCACTTTGGGATCAACCCCTAAATGGGATTGATCTTGAGACGGCTGATATTCCACCTTATACCCGGAAAGATACCGCTATTTCGGATGCTTCCGAACGTCCGACGCAAGACCACTACGACCGGTATGTTTACCTTTTAGAACTTGGAAAAAAACACCAGTACGATGGTCCTGGAATTGCGGAAGAAAGCCCGTTTCTTATTCAGGATTGTATGATGAATGCGATTCTGATTCGTTCCAACAAAGCTTTACTGAATATTGCCGGAAAACTCCATCTGGACGCCGGAAATCTGGCTGATTGGCAGGCGAAAAGCAAAGCTAATTTCTCTAAAAAATTCTGGAACGAAGATTTACAGTTTTTTACGACCTACGATCAGCGCAATCAGCGGCAAATTCTTCACCGGGAGATAGGTGGCATTGTTCCGCTTTTTGCGGGTGTGGCGACCAAAGCACAGGCGGCACACATCGCAAACTATCTGCGGGGAATCCATGAACGTGGTTTTTATCTTTGTCCCAGCTTTGACGTAGACAGTCCGCTCTTTGATTCTAAACGTTACTGGCGTGGTCCGATCTGGCCACAGATGAACTGGATGATTCACCACGGACTACGTAATTATGGTTATTCAGAATTGGCCGAAATCGTACGAGGGGACTTAATTGAATTAGTAGAAAAACTCGGATTTTACGAATATTTTGAAGCCGAAAAATCCAAAACTTCTAATCTTGAAAAAGGCTACGGAGGAAATAATTTTTCCTGGACTGCTTCTTCCATCATCGACTTTTTAAATGCCTGACTATGAACTATCTGGATATCATTGTTATCATTATTTACATTTTTGGTTTTTTATGGTTGGGAAAATATTTCAGTAGTTCGGGGTCAGCCAAAGATTATTTTTTAGGTGGAAAAGATTTTCACTGGTTTCCATTATCCATTAGTACGGCGGCTACGCAATTGTCTGCGATTAGTTTTATTTCTGCTCCGGCATTCGTAGGACTCAAAGCGGGGGGTGGGATGAAATGGCTTACCTACGAATTTGCGGTACCACTGGCAATGCTTTTTTTGATGGTGTTTTTGATTCCTCCAATGTTCAAAATGGGAATCGTCAGTGTCTACGAATACCTGGAACGACGATATAGCAGTTCTACCCGTATTCTGCTCAGTCTGGTTTTTCAGATTTCGCGCAGCTTTGCGACCAGTGTAATGATCTACACGGTGGCCCTGATTCTGACCAGTGTGATGGACATTCCGATGTCGGCCACGATCATCATTATCGGAGTAGTCACGCTGATTTATTCCTATCAGGGAGGAATGAAAGCCGTTGTTTATGGTGACGTTATTCAAATGGGAATTCTGTTTTTAGGAATTTTAATCTGTCTGGGAAGTGGTATTTATTATCTGGGGGGTTGGGAAAATTTTCTGATCAACGTGAACGAAGACCGGCTTACCGTTATTAATTTTGATGCTTACGGTTTTGCCGGTGATGGTGAGTTTGGATTCTGGCCCATGCTACTGGGCGGATTTTTTCTGTACGCTTCTTATTACGGTACCGATCAGAGTCAGGTGCAGCGACTGTTTTCCGCCAAGGACCTTTCAACGGTCCGTAAAATATTGCTCTGCAACGGACTGATGCGATTTCCAATTACACTCGTGTACTGTATCATGGGATTGATTATCGGAACCATGGTTACCACTTTACCCGAATTCCGCGAGCTGATTCCAGTAGATAAACCCGATTTGATGATTCCCATTTTTATCCGGGAATATCTGCCACACGGCATAATTGGTATCTTAATGGTGGCCATTTTTTCTGCGGCGATGTCTTCTCTGAGTTCTACCATCAATTCTTTGAGTGCTGCTACGGTCGAAGATTTTTTTAACCGCGACAAGAAGCTTCCGGACGAAAAATATGTCCGCTATTCCAAATACGCTGCCTTGTTTTGGGGAATCGTTTGCATTATTCTGGCATTTTATACCGGAGATATTGCCGCTACGGTCATCGAAGCCATCAACAAAATCGGGTCTGTTTTTTACGGGCCTATCTTTGCCACTTTTATTGCTGCCATTGGTATTCGGCGAACCAATCATATCGGTGCGAATGCCGGTTTGCTGGCCGGCGTTTTAGTAAATGTATATCTATGGTTATACTGTCCCGAGGTTTTTTGGTTTTGGTGGAATGCCATCGGTGCGGCGATTACCCTCGTTATCTCAGTTGTGGTAAGTTTGCTAACGACCAAGCCTAAAGCGGCAGATGGAATGACCATTGAGAACTTTACGTTTGATGCAGACCGTGGAAAAGTGTTAACACTTTTAGCGTTTACCGCCGGAATCATATTGTTCAGTTATTTTTTTCCATCCTTATTTTAGAAAAATAGCTACATGAGAATACTTCTTGCCTGTGATAAATTTAAAGGGTCTCTGAACAGTATCGGGGTGAATACTGCACTGGCCAGGGGACTCAATAACCGTGGCACTGAAATTACGACGATCATCCATCCGCTGGCAGATGGCGGCGATGGTACCCTCTCCGTCCTGAGTCAAACGCTGGATATTCCTTTTGAGAATCTGGCAACGATTGATCCGCTCGGTCGCCCCCGGACTGCTCCCTTTTTGATGCGTGGAACGACCGCTTATTTTGAACTGGCCACTGCGTCCGGTATTTCTTTGTTAAAAAAAGAAGAACGCGATCCGCTCCGCACCACTACGCTCGGTACCGGACGCATGATGCGTGTTGCTGCGGACAGAGGTGCGCGTGATCTGGTCCTGGGCCTCGGAGGAAGCTGTACCACGGACGCAGGGCTGGGAATTGCCTGTGAACTGGGTGTGCGTTTTTATGATAAAAATAAAAAAACTATTATTCCTGCCGGTGGTAATTTGCTGGAAATTGCCAGTCTGGATATTAGCAAAGCAATTGGAATTAATACTATGGAAATTTTATCCGACGTTTCTAATCCACTGTATGGGGCGCACGGGGCTGCTTACGTTTTTGGCCCTCAGAAAGGGGCGAATGAACGCGAAGTTGATCTGCTCGACCGGGGTTTACGACACGTGGCGGAATTGATAGAAAGGTATACCGGGCGTTCCGTTTCAAAACTAAATGGTGGTGGTGCTGCCGGAGGAATTGCTGCCGGTCTGGCCGGATTGTTTGATGCAAAAATTACGAATGGATTTGAGTTTATAAAAAAACAAACGAACCTGACAGCGACGGTGATGAAAGCGGATTTGGTGATTACGGGCGAAGGACAGCTCGACCAGACATCACTGGATGGAAAAGTAGTGGGTGGGGTAGCTGCACTTTGTAGAAAATATAGAAAACCACTGGTAGCAGTAGTTGGTGGCTCCGAATTATCCGTGGAGGAAACAGACAGAATTGGATTACAGCGGGTTTATACGGTGGTAGAAAAAGCGGGCTCGGTAGCGCGGGCGATGGAAGCGGCGGCCGATTATCTCGAACAGATTGGAAGGGATATGTCTCTACGCTGATGTTGATCTTGCTGAACAAATACCAGACCTGTTTCGTTTTGGCGATAATTTACTGATGAGCTTTGTTTAGCTTTGAGCGATATCCTGACGACTTTCCTCGGAGAGCTTCATTTTCACTTCACCAATTTTTATTTATGTTTTTTCAACAAAACCAAAACGAACAGGCCACCGATACGCCGAACCAAATCGATATTAATCCGGGGATGCTCATGGAAAAAATCGATTCCTGGGTAGACGGATTTGTAAAGCTACTACCCAATATGGTAGTTGCCATCATTATCGTTGTTATATTTTATATTTTAGGAAAGTTATTCAGAAGTCTAATCTACAAAGCCTCCAAAAAAAGAGACCGGGAAAACCTGGGAAGTATGCTAGGTGGACTCGTCAGATATACAACGATTGCCGCAGGAATCATGTTAGGCATTACGACTATTTTACCAAGTGTAAAACCAGGTGATTTAGTGGCTGGCCTGGGTGTTTCTTCGGTAGCGATTGGATTCGCGTTTAAAGATATTTTACAGAACTGGCTGGCGGGACTGCTGATCCTGATCCGCCAACCATTTGAGATTGATGATCAGATTGTGGTCAGTGATTTTGAAGGAACCGTAGAAAAAATTGAAACCCGGGCAACCATCATTAAGACGTACGACGGAAAACGAATCGTAATCCCCAATAATCAAATTTATACCAATGCTGTCAAAGTAAATACAGCTTACGAAACCATCCGGTCGCAATACGATATCGGGGTCGGTTACGGAGATGATATGGACGAAGCCATCGAGGTACTCAAGGAAGCACTGAAAGGAATAGAAGGTGTAGAAGAAGAAAAAGGAATTGATGTTTTGCCGTGGGATCTGGCCGCGAGCTGGGTAACTTTACGGGTCCGGTGGTGGACGAAAAGTGATCGCTCTACGGTTGTTAAAACTATGACCAGAGTCATTCCGGCCATCAAGAAATCACTGGATGCCGCCAAAATCGATATGCCTTACGAAACACAGGTACACCTCTTCCACGATCAGACGGAAGATACGGACGGAGATCGTGAAAAGCAACGCGAGGGCTGGCCTGGTAATAAGAAAAAAGAAGATAATCCAAAGCCAAAGTGGAAAGCAGAAAAAGAAATTGCGGAGACGGAAAAAGGTTGATATAGCAAATTTTCAAAGTAGTAATTGATAATCCTCAAGTTAGACTAACGGTATCGCTACAAGAGGTGATTTACTTTACTAGAAAAAGGCTCTTTTAAGCGGATAACAATTCTGTTTACTAAAACACTTTCAACAGCGTATTCCCTTGTTATATATTTCCTGTTGATCAAAAAGAATTCTCCGAGGCTCTGCCTCGGATAAATACGTTAGCGGGACACTGATTAACTCATTTACCGATTAACGGTGTTTAGCTTTGAGCGATACCCCGACGGCTTGCCTCGGGGAGCTTCATTTAGTCTTTCCTTTTATTCGCTGTTGCTGTTGTCGTCTTCGTCATTGTTTGCCAGTTCATCTTCCTGTTGCTCCTGTTCCTTTCTCTCTTTACGCTCCTTTTTCTTTTTAAACTGCCACCATTTTAGCTTCTTCTCTTCTTCCTCATTTTTTTCGACGATTGCATCCTGATATTCAATTTCATCGTCGACTTCTCCTTTTACAGCAGATACAAAAGCATTCTTGAAAATACTACCAATAATTGGCCAGATACTGGTTTCTACGTTGTTCAGGTCACCTTCTACCGGAGCTTTTAGAGCGAGGGTATCAGTGTCCTTGTTGGATAGAACATATTCAAAGAAAGAAACGAATCCTTCCCAGACTTTTTCTAAAAAATTGTCTTCCTTCCCAATAAATTTAGCATCCTCCAGGAGAACTTTAAAATATCCTTTTAAAAATCCATCGGCAATTGCAATTTCTGTAAACATTCCCAGATCACCATCTTCAAAGTCCAGCTTTCCGTAATGGTCGGCAAAATCGTTCAGTGCCTCTACTTCTATATTTTCTAATTTTACAGAAAGGTCCATATCCGGAATTTCTTTTAACAAGTTTACATTTCCATTTACAGATAATTTACCATTTCCAATGGAAGTAGCTTCTGCAAAAACCGGAGAGGGAAGCGTATGTTTTTCTGCTTCCACGTTTCTAAGATTATCCGCTGTAAAGTTTAAACCGTTCAGTTGCAGATCAATCGTTGGATCGGCATTAACCTGCACAAATGCCATTTTACCATTGACGACTTCAAAATGATTGATACTCAAAGGAACAATATCTTTCAGGGCCTGCGTCCAGTCTTCTTCGGTCGATTCGTCGGACGTACTCATATCTTCTAATACATAAATAACTTCCGGATTGTACATGTAGACTTCACTTACAATTTTTCCTTTGAACAAAGATCCCCATTCTACTGAAATATCAATTTTCGGGAAGTTCAAAAAAGGCACCTGCGTCGTGGCATCCACTTTATTCAGGTAAAAACCATTGAGTACATAAGCACCCCGGATGATTGCAATGTCGATATCTTCGACGTGTCCGAAGTAATCCGGAATATCATTCGCCAGTACATCATTGACGTAGTTTTTAACTAAAGTAGGTAAATAAATACGAAAAACGATAAGCCCTAAAATTAAAATAGCAGGAATGATAAATCTTTTCTTTTGATAGAATTTTCTGCTGGTAGTGTCGTTAGTCATAAATTTGAATTTTTGTTATTTAGTTTATGTCACTAAGCAACTTTTGAATCAGGATTTTGATAAGGAGATTCCACGCACTCGGGGTCTCTTTCCACATCTGTCATAAATTTTTCAAAACCTGCATTTGCGTAAGTTCCATATCCCGAAACGATCATTCCCTTGGTACCATCTTCACATTCTACGGCAAATACAATAGACATATCCGCCGGATTGGTCATGCCCTCAAATCTGTGGGACTCGATAATTTTCATTTCCTGTGGCGTGTATGTTTTTTTATTTGTCAAACATTGCATTTCACCTTCGTCGGTAAACTTAAAAGATGCTTTGTATCCTTTTTTGGTAAGATCGTTGGTCGCTTCTACCATATGATCGTATTGGTTGAATTCCATAATTTAAATTTTTAAAAAAGTTTATAAATTAAATTTTTGCAATGATTGTCTGCCATTGCATATAGATTGTTAAATTATTTTTGAAATCTACTTAAGATGGTGAAAAGTAGCAGGAGAATCGAAAGAGAAAATACTAGTATATGTTTTTTTGCCATACATTAATAGCACCTTTCTGGAAGTAGAAAGTTTTAGATATAATTTTGTTCACCCGGCTCGACTGGCTCGGCTTCCATCAGGAAGCCCAGGGATTTATAAGGTTGTACCCGGTCAAAAATTACCTTTAGGATTCCGCAGAGTGGAAGTGCAATGATGGAACCGGCGGCTCCCCAGAGTAAGGTCATCCCAATCACCCCGATAATTGAAAAGAGCGGATTAAGTGCTACGTTACTGCCGACAATCCAGGGTTCAAATACATAAGATTCGAGCAATTGTGCGACGCCCATAATCGTAAAAACGATAAATATATCGGTATAAGTTCCCCCGGTTGCCATGGTAAGCAAAGCCACGATTACCGCTGCAATAATATTTCCCACGTATGGAATAAAAGTCAGAAAAGCGGATAAAACACCGATCAGAATCCCATACTGGATGTTGACTATCGAAAAGCCTGCTGCGTATACTATTGCGAGAATAGAAACGATACTAAGTTTTCCCATCAGATAGCTTTGTATCACGTCTCCGGTTTGATTGATCGCTCCTTTTGCCTTGGTGTGATTGTCAAAAAGTTTCAGAAAAAATATTTTAATTCGCTCTTTTTCACTCAATAATAAAATGGCGTAAATTAGCGAAAGGAAAAAATTGCCAAGTATATTAAACAAACTGCCGACGGAAGTTGTAATCTTCCTTCCGACATCAGAAATACCCTGTTCGATATACTCATCCTGCTCGTTCATAGAAATTCCGAACCAGGACTTCACACCTTTTTGAAAAGATTTTTGCTTCTGAACCAGTTCTTTTTTAATCTGATCTGATTGTTGATATAGTTGTTGGATTTGCCATCCGAAAACACTCAACAACATTACAAATATGAGGACAATCATTGAGACGCTGCTGATGGCCGAGAAATAGCGATTAACTTTCCAGGAAATTAATTTTGAATAAACGGGACGGACTAAAAAGGCAAACATGGCTCCGTAAGTCAGAGGAATCAGAAAGGCACGGCCATAGTATAGCACGATACAAGTTACAATAACCAATAACAATATTTTTAGGGGTAGTCTGAAAGCTTCTTGTTTTTGCATCCTGTTTTATCTTAAAGAAATGAACTCGTGGATAGAATAAAATATCTGTATATCTGCTATAAGCAAAATTAGAGTGGTAACGGTTGGGCTTTTGTAAATGTTCAGCCCGATAAAATGAACTGAACCTGTAAAAACCCTGATCGTTCGAATGACAAAAGGCAGCAAGTCAAACAAATACGGGTTGCTGCTGTTTCATCATTATGAAACCAGATCTTCTGAAATTTACCCCAAAGGGAATCTACTGCCAGGCGGCGGATGTCTATATTGATCCGTGGAAACCAGTGCCGCGTGCTCTGATTACGCATGGTCACGCCGATCATTCGCGCTGGGGAAATAAAGCCTACCTGGCCACTGATATTGCCGCCCCGGTCATTAAATACCGGTTGGGGAATATAAAAATGGAAACGATCAAATTCGGGGAAGTCCGCACCATCAATGGCGTGAAATTCAGTTTTCATCCCGCTGGTCATATTTTGGGGTCGGCCCAGATTCGCGTCGAGCATAAAGGCGAAATCTGGGTGGCTTCCGGTGATTATAAACTGGAAGATGATGGTTTGGCAAAACCTTTCGAGCCTATCCGCTGCCATACTTTTATTACAGAAAGTACCTTTGGTCTGCCCGTTTACGACTGGAAACCACAAGAGGAAATTTTTGCATCTATCAACGCCTGGTGGCGACAAAATGCGGCGGATGGAAAGACTACTTTTATCACCGGGTATTCGCTCGGAAAAGCACAGCGAATTTTACGTGGACTCGATACTTCTATTGGAAATATTTACACACACGGAGCAGTTGAAAATATCAATCAGGTGATCCGAAATCAGGGCGTGTCTTTACCTGGGACTATCCGCATTACGAAAGAGACAGATAAAAAATTATTCCCCGGAAATCTAATTCTGGCTCCACCTTCCGCCCTCAATTCCGCCTGGATGAAAAAGTTTAAACCCGTCTCCATTGGTGTCGCCAGCGGTTGGATGACCCTGCGTGGTCCCCGTCGCCGGAAAGCAGCTGATCGGGGATTTCCGCTATCGGATCACGTCGATTGGAAAGATTTGAACAAAGCTATCGCCATGACGGAAGCGACGCGGGTTATCGTCACCCACGGTTATTCCAGCATTTTTTCAAAATATTTAAACGAAAAAGGAATTCAGGCCAGTATTGAAAATACAGAATATGAAGGTGAATTAGCAGAAGTAAACGAAAGCGCGGAGGAAAATAAAGTAGATGCCGCTGCTGGTGGTAGTGAATAAAGAAAATATCCATGAAAAATTTTGCAAATCTGTTTACCCGACTCGATCAAACCACCAAGACTTTAGTCAAGGTAGCCGCGTTGGTGGAATATTTTGAAAAAGTAGACGATGTAGACCGTCTCTGGGCCATGGGATTATTATCTCACCGGCGTCCGAAAAGAACGGTTAAAACTTCTTTGCTACGGGAATGGGCCGCAGAAATAGCGGGTGTTCCGTTGTGGTTATTCGAAGACAGTTACCGGGTTGTCGGAGATCTGGCGGAGACGATTGCGCTGGTGCTGCCGCCGCCAGTTAAGGAATTGGATCATTCGCTGGCTTACTGGATTGAGGAAATAAAATCGCTGAAGGATCTGACGGACGAGGAGAAAAAAGAACGCGTGCTGAACGCCTGGAGCGGACTAACCCGCGACGAACGATTTTTATATAACAAGTTAATTACCGGAGGGTTCCGTGTTGGTGTTTCTCAGAAATTGATGATGCGGGCCTTGTCACAATATTCGGGGCAGGAGGAAAGTGCGATTGCGCATCGTCTGATGGGAAACTGGACACCCGACAATACGAGTTACGCGGATTTGATTTTGGCTGAAAATCCGCTGGATGATATTTCAAAACCATATCCTTTTTATCTGGCTTACGCGGTGGACGGTTCCCCCGAAAATTTGGGGGAACCCGGTGAATGGCAGATTGAGCGAAAATGGGATGGCATTCGTGGACAGGTAATTGTCCGGGATGGATCGTTATTCGTCTGGTCGCGGGGAGAGGAACTGGTAACCGATAAATTTCCGGAATACCACCCGCTGGCTGATTTGCTGCCGGACGGAACGGTACTGGACGGAGAAATTCTCCCTTTTGCCAATGGAAAACCTTTGAGTTTTAATATTCTGCAAACCAGGATCGGACGTAAAAATGTCACTAAAAAGATTCTGGAATCAGCACCCGTTTCTCTCATGGTTTATGATATTTTAGAATTTGAAGGAGAAGATATTCGCCAAAAATCAATGGACGAACGAAGACAGATACTGGTAGAATTAATCACCGGATTACCAACCAATAATATTATCATACTTTCTGAAACCCTGGAGTTCGATACCTGGGAAGCAGCCGCCGCTGAACGTGAAAATTCCCGGCTTCATCTCAGCGAGGGCTTTATGTTGAAGCGTAAAAATTCTCCCTACCAAATTGGAAGAAAGAAAGGCGATTGGTGGAAATGGAAGGTAGAACCATTGACAATCGACGCGGTGATGATCTACGCACAGCAGGGGAGTGGCCGGCGCGCAAATTTATACACCGACTATACTTTTGCAGTTTGGGATGAGGAAAAACTGGTACCCTTTACCAAAGCCTATTCGGGATTAACCGACGCAGAATTCAGGCAGATTACTTCCTGGGTCCGTAAAAATACCCTGGAGCGTTTCGGTCCTGTCCGCAGTGTCAAGCCCACCCATGTTTTTGAAATTGCTTTTGAGGGAATCAACAAATCTTCCCGCCACAAATCAGGCGTCGCTTTACGCTTTCCCCGGATACTCCGCTGGCGGAAAGACAAGCCGATTGAGGAAGCGAACACGCTGGAGGATTTGAAGGGAATGTTGGCGGTTTATGGATGAAAATTCGTAGAAATATTGTAATTTGGCTTTTATTCTGGAAATGATCTTTTCAGAATTTTGTTTTGTTTACAAACATACTTTTGATTTATTAATCTGTGAAAATCTGCTCAATTTCTAACTTTCTTACATCTTCTATGAAAAAGCCATCATTACTTTTCAAATCCTTATTTCTTTTTTTAATCCTCATACTTATTGGTTGTAATCAGGTACCTGATGGTGCCGGGTCGGAGAAATCCGGTACAACGGACAAAGCGGTACATCCGGAAGACTGGAAAAAAATCAGTCCGCTGCCGCTTGATCCTGCGATTGAAAAACAAATAGATGAAATCCTTCCAAAACTTACCCTGGAACAAAAAGTGGGACAAGTAATTCAGGCAGACAGCGAATCCATCACCCCGGAAGAACTGAAGAAATATCGACTGGGATCTATCCTAAGTGGCGGAAACACCGCCCCCGGACCAAAACCCTACGCGGAGACCAGTCAATGGCTGGAAATGGCAGATAAGTTTTATAACGCTTCTATAGATCCGGAAGGGGTGGAAATTGCCATTCCGTATATTTGGGGCATAGATGCCGTTCATGGTCACGCAAATCTGAGTGGTGCCATCGTTTTACCACACAACATCGGATTAGGTGCCATGCGAAATCCTGATCTGATTGAAAAGATTGCTGGAGTGACGGCCCACGAATTAACGGTTTCTGGCCACGACTGGACTTTTGCTCCTACACTGGCCGTGCCGCTGGATGTGCGCTGGGGAAGAAGCTACGAAGGATTTTCAGAAGATCCTACCATCGTTCAATCTTATGGCGACCGGGTCGTTTATGGTTTGCAAGGTAAGAGAGGAACGGATGATTTTATGGCGGAAGGAAAGGTGATTTCCAGTGCCAAACACTTCCTGGCAGATGGTGCGACGGAAAACGGAATTGATCAGGGCGATGCCAAAATCAGTGAAAAAGAATTACGCGAGGTGCACGCCGCCGGATATTATAGTGCCATCCCTGCGGGTGTACAAACTGTGATGGCTTCCTTCTCAAGTTGGAAAGGACGTAAATTACATGGAGATAAAGAAATCCTCACCGATGTATTAAAAGGGCAGTTGGGTTTTAATGGATTTGTGGTAGGCGACTGGAATGGTCATGGTCAGGTAGCTGGCTGCACAAATACGGATTGTCCGCAGTCCTTGAATGCTGGCCTGGATATGTACATGGCGCCTGATAGTTGGAAAGGTTTATGGGAGAGTACCCTCCGGCACGTCAAAGAAGGAACTATTCCAATGTCCAGACTGGATGATGCGGTACGCCGGATTCTGCGGGTGAAAATTGCTTCCGGAATTTTTACAAAAGGGCCTCCAAGTAGTCGTAAAAATGCCGGAGATGCCCGTCTGCTGGGACTACCCGAAAACAGGGCAATCGCCCGGCAGGCCGTCCGCGAATCAATGGTATTGCTAAAAAATAAAGATGGTATCTTGCCGCTGGATGCAAGTAAAACCATTATGGTAGTCGGAGAAGGCGCCCGGAGTATTTCCAAGGCCAGTGGCGGCTGGACGCTTTCATGGCAGGGAAAAGGACATACAAATGATGAATTTCCCAACGGTGAATCTATCTTCGCAGGAATCAAAGAGGCAGTAGCGGAGGCTGGTGGTAAAGTGATCTTTTCAGCCGATGGCACCTCCAGTGAAACAGTCGATGTCGTTATAGCCGTGTACGGCGAAGATCCATACGCGGAATTTCAGGGAGACCGGGAAAATCTGGATTTTGAACCCAACGATTTTGATGTAGATCAACTCAAGAAATTTAAAAATAAGAATATTCCGGTTGTATCCGTTTTTCTCTCGGGACGTCCACTCTGGACAAATCCTGAAATAAACAATTCCGACGCATTTGTTGCGGTTTGGTTGCCAGGTAGTGAAGGAGGAGGTATTTCTGATTTGCTATTTCAGCGGGATCCATCTTATGATTTCACGGGGCGATTGTCGTATTCGTGGCCCAATAGCGCGCTGGTCACCAGAGATGAAAATGGAAAAAAAGAAAATGTATTATTCGAATTAGGATATGGTCTTGATTATAAAACAACCAGTGAGGTCGCTCAACTTTCCGAGGCATCCGGCCTGGAGAATTCTGCGGTAGCTTCTAATGGTAATTTTTTCGGTCGGGGAACACCTACTCCTCCTTGGGGATTATGGTTGAAAACAGGAGATTTAAACAAGCAAATTGGTAGCTATCCTACATCTGTCGGTGGTTTGATTGTTAGTAAGGTGGATCACGAAGCGCAGGAGGATGCTTTACGAATAAAATGGACATTGGACGATTACGATCAGGTACGAATCAGTACGGCTAATCCCACGGATATGTCACGGGAGACCAATGGTGCCATGGAATTAACTTTTTCCGCAAAACTATTTAATAGCGAAAAATCCGTTGTAAAAATTGGAATGGGATGCGATCAGGATTCGCCCTGCGATCAAACCCTTGATATTAATCTGACTGCCAATGACTGGCAGGAATACCGAATCAGTCTCAGTTGTTTTGCGAATCTTGGCGTAGATATGACCCAAATAAGTACAGCCTTGATGATTACCGCCGCAGCGGGAACAGATATCGGCTTGAGCAATGTTCGCCTGGAGTCCGATATTGATGCCAAACCGGGATGTGATGGAAAATAGAAAATTGCCTTTTAACACTCCTTAATGGTTTAATGGTTAAATAGTATTAAAGTTCACGATTGAACAATTTTAAATAATTAGGATTTATAAAGAAGCTGATTCAGTGCACAATGTGCAAAAAAAGGTCATTTTTTAATCAATGAGAATTCTCCGAGGCTTTGCCTCAGATGAACACGCCTGCCTGCCGTGCCTGCTGCAGGGACTCCAGCAAAGGCAGGTTAGCGGGACTAATTAACTAACCTACCGATTAACTGTGTTTAGGTTTGAGCGATACTCCGACGGCTTGCCTCGGAGAGCTTCATTAAAATGTTGCTGCTTAACGACCAAAATCATCCTGTACCCGGACGATATCGTCTTCATCCGAAGGATTATCCGGATCAACGTGCTGCCAGATTTCAGCGATGATACCGACGTTGTCCAGTCCTACCAGCCGG
>CAKZUV010000007.1 GCA_937921555.1 uncultured Saprospiraceae bacterium | reverse complement strand
TTAAACAAACATCCTATCTGATACTTAATTATATGAATTTGAAGGAACAGGATATTTTATCTCAGGACGAAGATCCGAACGCAACCAGCCGGAAACGCGACCACATAGAGTTGGCTTTTCGGTCTCAGGTAAAAACGAATGAGTTAGATCACCGGTTTTACTACGAGCCCTTATTAGCGCCTCATCCTTTTGAAGCAATTCAGCCGAGTATTTTTTTAGAAAAAAAGCTTGAAAATCCGATCTGGGTTTCCTCCATGACGGGAGGTACCGAGCTTGCCCGCACAATCAACCACAACCTGGCCAGAGCTTGCAAGGATTTTGGAATGGGAATGGGACTCGGGTCGTGCCGGGGATTGCTGAATAGTGACGAATACCTCAAAGATTTCGATATCCGCCCCATTATGGGCAATAACTTACCATTATACGCTAACCTTGGAATTGCACAACTGGAACAATTACTGGTTAATGACCAGGCGGAAAAGGTTTTCCGGATGATGGATAAACTGCGGGCAGACGGGTTGATTATCCACGTCAATCCCCTCCAGGAATGGCTACAACCAGAGGGAGACCGTTTTAAACAATCACCACTGCAAACCATCGAAGCATATCTCAATATAGCTGACCGGCCCGTAATCGTCAAAGAAGTGGGACAAGGCATGGGATATGAGAGTTTGAAAGCATTATTTCAGCTTCCGCTCGCTGCGGTTGACTTTGCTGCCAGTGGCGGAACCAATTTTGCGATGCTGGAACTGTTGCGTAGTAGTCCCGAAAAACAAAACGTTTACGACGCGCTCGCCAGAATTGGACACAGCGCCGAGGAAATGGTAGGAATGGTCAATAGAATAAAAGAAGAGCTGGGGGAAAAAATGATTTGTAAAGAAGTGATTATCTCCGGTGGCGTAAAGAATTTTCTCGATGGCTATTATTTAATTAATAAATTAAATCTATCTTGTGTGTACGGACAAGCATCCGGCTTTCTTAAATATGCAAGAGGTGATTATCAGGACTTGTACAATTACGTTCAGTCTCAGGTAGAAGGGTTAGCCCTGGCGAAAGCCTTTTTGAAGGTAAAAATGAGTGAAATATGAAAAAGTCCATTTCTGGGTTTTCCAAACTGTCCAAAAGAAAAAAACTTCGCTGGATTGTCGAAAACTTCTTTAAAGACCCCGAAAGTGTCATGCGGGAGTTGATGAGCTATTGGCATGCCAATGAAGATCAGCAAAGAATTCTGGATGGATTTAGTGAAAATACCATCAGCAACTACTACCTGCCTTACGGAGTAGCTCCCAATTTTATTATCAATGGTAAAACTTACTGCGTTCCGATGGTGACCGAAGAAAGTTCGGTGGTAGCAGCGGCGTCCAGTGCCGCCAAATTCTGGTCGGTGAGGGGAGGTTTTACGGCTACCGTTTTAAATACAAAAAAAGTAGGTCAGGTTCATTTTACCTGGTCGGGAAATTACCAGCGGTTGCAACAGATTTTTGACGAATTAAAAGCACGACTTTGCAAAGACGTCGAACATATTACGCACAATATGCGCAAGCGGGGTGGCGGTATTCTTGATATCACCCTTCTCGATATGCGGCATCTGGATGACGACTACTACCAACTGAAAGTGGACTTTGAAACTTGCGATTCGATGGGCGCCAATTTCATTAATTCGGTCCTGGAAGCTTTCGGCCACAGTCTTAAACATTTTATAGAAAACCATGCGGACATTCCGGAAAATGAAAAAGATCTGGAAGTGATCATGGCAATTCTTTCTAACTATACTCCTGAATGTCTGGTCCGCTGTAGTGTTACCTGTCCGGTAAACGATTTGGGCGACTTTTCTGACAGCATGGATGCGAGTGCTTTCGCGGATAAATTTTGCCGGGCCATCAAAATTGCACGGCTGGATGCGTACCGGGCAGCAACGCATAACAAAGGTATTTTTAATGGCGTCGATGCAGTAGTGATGGCAACGGCCAATGATTTCCGGGCAGTAGAAGCATCCGGACATACCTTTGCCGCCCGGGACGGACAGTACCGGAGCCTCAGTTATTGCAGTGTAGAAAATGGAGTCTTTAAATTCTGGCTGGATTTGCCACTAGCATTGGGTACAGTAGGTGGACTGACTAAACTACATCCGATGGCACGCCGTTCGCTGGAATTACTTGGCAATCCGTCCGCACAGGAATTGATGAAAATCGTAGCCGCTACCGGACTGGCCCAGAATTTTGCGGCCATAAAGTCTCTGGTAACTACGGGTATTCAGCAAGGTCACATGAAAATGCATCTGCTTAATATTCTGAATCACCTCGAAGCCACCGAACAGGAAAAAAAGGTTTCTACCATTTACTTTGAAGATAAAGTGGTTTCCTTTACCGCAGTCCAGCAATATCTGGATAGGTTACGTACCAAAAAAAAATCTGTTAGCAGCAAGTAAACCCGTCTCCCTGATTCTAAAAACTACTGATTAACTTGTCGATGCATCCACAATATTTCAAGGCCAATGGTAAGTTATTGCTCACCGGCGAATACTTTGTTCTGGATGGTGCACAGTCCCTGGCCGTTTCTACTCAACCGGGGCAGAAGATGACCATACGGCAGCAGACCGACGAAGAAAATACGTTTTCATGGCGTAGTTTTGACAGCGATGGTAGTTGCTGGTTTGAAGGGCATTTCTTAAAAAAAGATTTTACCAGATTACATAATACGGACGCAGCCGTAGCGGATCGGCTCACTCAGATTTTTAAGGCAGTAGTGGCATTGAATCCTGGTTTTTATGAAAATAAATTCCGGACAATATCTTCCATTGAAACGAGACTTGATTTTCCAAGACAGTGGGGACTGGGAACGAGTTCTACCTTAATTGCTATGGTGGCCGAATGGTCAGAAGTCGATCCATATCAATTGCTGGCGGCTACTTTTGGCGGTTCCGGATATGATCTGGCTTGCGCCAATACGGACGGGGCGTTGCTTTATCAACTTCCGGGACCCGTAGTAAAACCGGTATCATTTATGCCTGATTTTTTGAATCAAATATACTTTGTGTATTTGAACCAGAAGCAAAACAGCCGGGAAGGTATTCAGCAGTATCGCAAGATCAAAGGACAACTTGCTCAGGAAATAGCCGAGATCAGCGCATTGACCTACGAAATGTTAACCTGTCAGCATCAAAAGGAATTCGTCAGGGTTATAAATGCCCACGAAGCGCTGGTCAGTCGGACGCTTAAAATGAAACGGGCAAGAGAACTGTATTTTTCTGATTTTCCCGGAGCGGTCAAATCGCTGGGAGCATGGGGAGGAGATTTTGTGATGGTTACGAGCGAGCGGCCTGAAGATTGGGTCGCAAACTATTTTAATGAAAAAGGAATGAATGTTTTTAAAAAATATAAAGATTTGATCAGAGAAGATGGCCTGCAATGATGAATCAAATAGAAATCAGTGAAGCGGATGACGTTTCGTGGGAATCTGTTTCCAGGATGATAGAAGATACTATCTTTTCTCAAAGATGGAGAAAGCGTCTTCGGATAAACGGATACATACTGAAATATACCGCTGGAATAAGTTCTGACGTTAAAATTACAACCAGATGGATTTAAAATGTGTTAACTTTGTAAGAGCGCTAAAATTTTTATAAAAAAAGAAAATAAATAAAGATGGAAGATACGACCACAAAAAGTCCGGTGATGTTATATACCGAGCAAACACCCAATCCGGAATCTTTAAAATTTGTAACCAACCGGATGTTGTACCGGGGTACGGCAGATTTCAGAGAAGAGGAACTGGCGATCGAATGGTCTCCGATGGCAAAAGAGATTTTTGAATTACCTTACGTAAAAGGTGTTTATATCAGTAATAATTTTGTCACCATTACCAAGGAATTTAATTACTCCTGGGAAGACATCATGTTGCCCGCCAAAGAATTTATCAAATCTTACATCGAGGCAGAAAAACCGCTGATTAAAGAAGGCTTTGCGGAAGCGATGGAAAAGATTGAGGCAGAAAGAGGGGTGAGCTACGACTACTCGGAGGAGGAAGTTAAAATCGTTGCTAAAATTAAAGAACTCATTGAGACGTATGTCAAGCCGGCAGTAGAGATGGATGGTGGTAACATAGAATTTAAATCTTTTGACAAGGGCGTAGTGACAGTAATTTTGCAAGGATCCTGTAGCGGATGTCCTTCTTCTACGGTAACACTCAAATCAGGAATTGAGGGAATGCTGAAAAGAATGGTTCCGGAAGTGACCGAAGTCAAATCTGAAATGGGATAAAAAAAATAAAAATAATTTCTAAAAAAGTCCGGTAAATCACGATTTATCGGACTTTTTTGGTTTTAATACGTGGTTTATAGTAAAAAAGATGAAAAAAAATTTTATGTTCGCCAAACGATAATTTAGCTAAAAACAATTGTATAAAATATTGAGAGTCAGAAAGGATAATCGGTATTGAATCAATTTGACCGAATGATTATTTCCTGCTAAAAGGCTGGTTTTTTGAAAAAGCTTTCAAAGTTGACTATTTTTTTTGATTATTCCAAAAAATAGCGCATCTTTGTATATGTGAGGCCAAGTTCTGTCAATTTGGCAACCACTCTTTTCACTAGAAATCCCTAGGAATATATTTTTACTATAGAGAAAGCTGCGTGTTGCAGGGTAATCATTTTTTGTCTTTTATAAAAAAATACGACCCCTAATCACCTTATTTACTGACTAAGAGAGAAAGAAATGTAACACAGAAAATCTGAGTTACCGTAAATTTATTACTTATTTAATCTTGTTGTTGAGGAACTACACCAGTTTTACTTTTTACTACAGAGACACTAAATGACTTTTTTACAAAAATTTATTTATTCTCAAAATAACAAAAACAGAAAAGAATGCTGCCCGCAGTATTCGATTATTAATTTCCTCATAAAACAACAAAATGACTTACAAATCAATCTTCAAAGGCCGTCTGGAGTTTGGTAGTCCCAAAAGTTTCGACAAAGTACGCACCATGTATCAGTCAAGAGTGGAGAACTACTACAAAAACGATGTGCTCATCGACGAAGAAGAAGTATTCGACGCTTCCTCTTCCTCTTTCGCTATTCCTCGTTTGATAACCCCTTCCACCAGTCAGAAAACCTGGAAAAACACCGTAGGTTTACTAAATTACATTTCTCAATACGCAGTAGCGGGAGAACTCGGTGGATGGCTAATTGACAATGGTACCATCATCGGCCATAAAACCATCGAGCCTAACAGTGATCGTGCCGCCGTACAAGCCTTCCTGAAAGGACGTGCACTGGTAGAGGAAAAAGGCAAGCAGGACGAAGCAATTGTGGAATTAACCAAAGCCATCAACAAATTTGACCGTCACGCTTTGGCTTACGAAAGAAGAGGCCGGGTAAATCATATCTTAAAAAATTACCAGGATGCACTTTACGATTATACCAAGAGTATTGACCTGAATCCTTCCAACACGGCACCTTATTTTGGCCGTGGATTGATTCATCGTAAAAACGGGGATATTGAAAAAGCCATTGAAGACTTTAATCTGGCCATCAAAACCTCTATTCCTTTGCAATCCATTTACTGGCAGGCACACCGCCGCAAGGCACTTTGTCATCTGGAAACGGGCGATTATGCGGGTGCATTCAATAATTTGAAATTCTACAGCAAGCGGAAATTTAAGCCCGGTGATGCCAATCAGGAATGGCAACCTTTTGCCACCTTCCACTACGGACGAGCACTGCTGGACGCTAAAAATTATACCGAAGCAGTCGATGTTTTCAAGCAGGTAGAAGCGTTGTCCGATGGAACCGAGGTAGTTGATCCAGCCGAAATACTTTACTACAAAGCGCTCGCCCTGAAGAAAAGCGGCAAAAATGGTTATCGTAAAGATGCTATGCAAGCTGCAAAGATGGGATATACCAAAGCGAGTGATCTTTTAGCTTCTGATTAATTTCTTTAGTTATTAGTATTAAAATAAAAAATCAATAGCCATTTGTGTCACCGCAAATGGCTATTTTTTTTTGAAGCCTACTTAATAGACTTTATTCCAAAACCTCCAGAAGCCGGGCAAAGTATTTGCAAGTGAGTAATGGTTGTGAGTGATTTTATCCGGGAGCAATCCCGATTGGCAAATATTATCAATAAATAGCTTTCTGCAACAATTTTTCCCCTGAACTTTCTGTTACAAACTATCAGACTTTCCGTTATAAAATTGCGAAAATGATTCATCAAAACGAAAAAACCACCATTCATCAAATAAATATTATGCGACAATTTATCCTCTGTGTCTTTGCCGTCCTGTTTGTACAATGTGCAGGTGCACAAAAAGCAAACTCTGCCAAAGGCAGCTATACCACTAAAAAAACCGCGACGGGAAAAGCCAAAAAAGCCTACGAAAAGGGAATGGATTACAATATCAGTGGTAATAATAATAAAGCCCTGGATGAATTTGCCAAAGCCCTGAAAGCAGCACCTGATTTTATTGATGCACAGATTCAGTGGTCTTCCATAAAACACTATATTAAAGATTACGCTGCGGCTGAGAAAGGTTTTGAAAAGGTAATGGCAATAGATCCCACTTACTCCCCAAAAGTAGTATATGTGCTTGGACTGGCCGAACTGAACCAAGGAAAAAGTGCAGAGGGTATTGAACACCTCAAACAGTATATTGCTTCCGAACCAAAAAATAAAATACTCCTGACCAAGGCAAAACGAAGAGTAGCCGAAGAATCATTTGGTGCCGAGGCCAAGGCCAACCCGGTTCCTTTTGAACCCAAAAGTCTGGGAAATCTGGTAAATACCACGGATCAGGAATATCTGCCATCACTAACTGCGGACGAGTCTGTTCTGGTTTTTACAAAAAAAATAAGAGGTCAGGAAGATTTTTACATTAGTAAAAAAGTAGACAATATCTGGCAGGAAGGGATTCCGTTGACGGATGTCAATACGCCCAATAATGAAGGCGCACAAAATATTACGCCGGATGGAAAATTTTTGGTTTTCACCAAATGTGATAGCCGTAAAGATGGTTATGGAAGCTGTGATATTTATTTTTCTGAAATTAAAAACGGCCGGTGGACCGCGGCTGCTAATATCGGATCGCCCATTAATTCCCGCGATTGGGAATCTCAACCTTCTTTGTCAGCCGATGGTCAGTCGTTATATTTCGCCTCGCGGCGGAGTACGGGAATGGGGAAAAGTGATATCTACATTAGCCAGCGGAATACGGAAGGTAAGTGGTCTCGTCCCAAATTGTTGAGTGAGAAAATTAATACCAAAGGTGACGACCAGTCCCCGTTTATTCATCCCGATGGTCAAACCCTTTATTTTATGTCTAACGGTCATCCTGGAATGGGCGGATTTGATTTGTTTTATTCCAGAAAACAGCCAGACGGAACCTGGGGGAATCCTGTGAATCTCGGATACCCGATTAATACCGAAGCGGACGAGAGTACATTGGTGATCAGCCTGGATGGGAAAACCGCTTACTACGCTTCTGATCGCGTTCAATCTGAAAACAATACAACCCAGAAAGACAAAAAAGCGACCGGAATGGATCTTTATAGTTTTGAATTATATCCCGAAGCCAGACCACAGCCCGTTACGTACGTACGCGGAAATATTTCCGACGCAGCAACCAGCGAACCACTTATATCCAGAGTAGAAATAGTAGATATGTCCACCGGAGAAATTCACGCTGCGGTTAATTCCGACGCAGACGGATCATTCCTGATCACCTTACCTACCGGAAAAAACTATGCGTTTAATGTTTCCAGACCGGCTTACATTTTTCACTCCGAGCATTTTGCCCTGAAGGAATCCAAGGAGACCAACGATCCATACCAGCTCGCCATCGAACTACGGGCAGTCCCTGAAGTCATCACGGCCAGCGCAGAAATACCTGCTGCTGCTTTGGAAAAATACAAGCCGACCATTTTACGAAATGTATTTTTTGATACAGGATCAGCCGAGTTACGACCAGAATCTTTTACGGAATTAAATAAACTCAAAACTTTTCTTGATGATAATCCAACCATCCGTATTCAACTGAATGGTCACACGGATAATGTGGGATCAGATACCGACAACCTGACCTTGTCCGACAATCGGGCAAAATCCGTTTTTACTTATTTGGTAGAAAATGGAATTGACAAAACCCGGATGACTTATAAAGGGTATGGAGAAGCTTCTCCCATTGATAGCAATGAAACCGATTCGGGACGACAGGCAAACCGACGGACGGAGTTTATGATTATCGGAAATTGAGAATCAATAAAGCAGGTAGGACTGAAAAATGCAAACAATTGATTGCTCTAAGTAACGACCAATTAATAAGTCCGTCATCTTGGCTAGGAAGAATTTAAGCTAGGCGAGTTAAAAAACGTAGACATAGCCTAGCTATGGCGAGGCTTTTTAACCCTGCCCGATCTGACGATCAGTCAGGCGGGGAAGTATAGCTTGAATTCTTTTAGCCACAGATGTGGAAGTTATTATTTGATCGTTACTTAGTGGGTTATTCACCCGTAAATCTTACCCAGGATCAGCTATTTATGCAATTAATTAAATCGCTTGGAATGCTTCTTGTTATATATTAAAAACAATACTTCTCTCTCAACAAATTACAATATTACTCCACGTATATTCGGGAGTATTTATCTGTCATCTATATATCTCTATATCAGGTGGCGAATCCAGTATTTATTCAAATTTATACCCTAGTTTTCATGAATTATAATTTGTGCACAACATTCAACTGCATATTAATATCTCTCCTGTTATTTATTGGTAACGTGGAGGCACAATCTGAGAAAGAAATAAAATTCAATGCGATCAATCATGTCGATGGATTGCCCAATAGTACAGTTAATGTAACGATCAGTGATCATCTTGGCTTTATCTGGGTGGGTACTAATAACGGATTGTGTCGTTACGAGTCCTCTAAAAAATTAAAATGTTATTTTGAAAACGATCCGGAGATTCCCAATGGCTTGAAATCGAGTAATATCCGCGCCTTACATCTGGACAGTAAAAATAATCTCTGGATCGGTACGGTACTTGGCGGTTTGACGCGCTACCATCAGCCCACTAATACCTGGACCACCTTTGTGCACGATCCAGGTGATTCTGGTAGTATCAGCAATAACGAAATTTTAAGTTTATTGGAAGACAGTCAGGGAAGATTGTGGGTGGGCACCGAGGACGGTCTCAATCTTTTTGACGTTGAGACCGAATCGTTTACTTCTTTTAAAATGAATGAAAACGATCCGGCGGCGCTTCGGGGAAAAGCTATTTTATCTATCCTGGAAGATCATCAATCGCGTATCTGGATTGGTACCTGGAGTGGAGGACTTCACCTTCTACTGACGGACGGAAAGGGGAAAGAGCATTATAGTTTTAGACGATTTACCAATGTCGAAACAAGTAGTGATCAAAATATCTGGAGCCTTCATCAGGATCGGCAACAGCGGTACTGGATAGGTACTTTCGGCGGTGGTTTACATTTGATGGAACTACCGGAGGAGAGTACGGACGATGCAGGAAACCAGAACTGGACGCCCCGTTTTCATCGCTATTTATCGGAAGAAAATAACCCGGCAACAATCTCCGATAATTTTGTGCTGTCGATCTACCAGGATCAGCAAGACAATCTTTGGATAGGCACCCTGAACGGACTCAACCAGATAGCAGCTGAGAAATTATCCAATCTGAATCAATCCGGTTTTTCAAATAATAAACCCAAGATTGCCTTTAAGCGATTAATGTCCAATGTGCTGGACACAAAGTCTGTTACCAGCAATCACATTAATAATATTTTTCAGGATCGCCAGGGAATTCTCTGGTTTAGTACTTACCGTGGCATTAGTGTTTATAATTGGTACGCCAACCAGTTTGAGATGCATGATTTATCCCAGTATGTTTCTAACGTACACCGGGCAAAAAATTTCTACGCAGCTAAAAATGAAATTATCTGGATTGGTAACATGAGTGATGGATTGTATCAGTATGACCTGAAAACCCAAAAATTACTGCCCTTCGAGCACAATGAAATTTTTAAGGACACATACGTAACGACCCTGCACAGCGTGGACAGCACCTATATGTACGTAGGAATAAAAGATGGAATTGCCAAAATAAATATGAATACTTCGGCGGTAATCAGATATTTAATACCAGAAAGCATTACTACGCGTTTTACGGATTTACAAATACTGAATATCTTTCAGGATAGTAAACAAAATTTGTGGATAGGGACCGAAGATGTATTACTCGTTCTGGACCAGAAAACAGGTACCTACCGGTACTTTGAAAACGATCCGGATGATCCCCGCTCCATCAGTGATAATTCTGTGACATCGGTTTTAGAAGATGCCAAAGGTGATATCTGGCTCTCTACCTTTAATGGACTCAACCGGGTGAAAGGAGGATGCCAGGAATCTTTTGACTTTGAAGTTTTTAAACATGACCCCAATCATCATGCTACCAGTATTCCATCTAATCGTTTGACCTCGCTCGCTGAGGTAGACAATAAAATATTTGTAGGGACTATTAACGGATTGTGCGCTTACGATCTTACTGAACAGAAGTTTTACAATTATTCTAAAAGTAGTAATAAATACGCTTTTCAAAGCATTGAAAAAACAGAATCGGGCAATCTTTGGGCGAGTACCAACGAAGGAATTATATTTTTTGATACTAAAAGTAATGAGTTCAACAGATTTGGAAGACTCGATGGAATTGAGAATCTTGACTTTGTGATAGGTGCTTCGGGAAAAGACGAAAAAGGGTTTTTGTACTTTGGAAGCAGAAGAGGGATCACACGCTTTAATCCTGACAAAATTGTTAAAAATGAGATGAAACCACCTGTTTATATTACCGAGGCTAAATTAATGAACGCTGAATACGTCAGGAATATTTATACCATCAACGCCGAGGAATTGGTCCTGCAACATGACGATTATTATCTCTCCTTAAAATTTGCGGGCCTGAATTATAACCGACAGGAAAAAAATAAATATGCGCACAAACTGGAAGGATTTGACGAATCGTGGATTTATGACGATGACAACCTCACGGCGGTATACACTAATTTAGCGCACGGGGAATATTATTTCAGAGTGAAAGCTGCCAATAACGATGGTTTGTGGAACGAAGAAGGACAGACGCTGAAGATTATTGTGAAACCTGCTTTTTGGGAAACGTGGTGGTTTATACTCGGAAGTATTCTGGTCGCTGTTTTTTGTATTGTAATCGGAATGAAAATTTACACCAAACGGGTACGCGCCAGAAATCAGGCCTTAAAAGATTATAACAATGTACTGAACCGTGAAATCGACGCACGTAAAAAGATTGAAAAGCACATGGAGAAACTGGTCACCCAGCGTACGTCTCAACTGGAAGTGAAAAACAATGAAGTAAAAAAATTATTAGACAAACTGACCGTCAGAAACGAAGAACTCGAAGGACTCGTCGCCGCACGGACCAAAAGCCTGCAAACGGCCAATATGGATTTAACCCGCTCTAACAAAGACCTGGAAAAATTTGCCTACATCGCTTCGCATGATCTGCAGGAACCGCTGCGAACCATTAATAGTTTTATCGGATTATTGAAAAATAGATACGGTTCCCTGTTGCCAAAAGAAGCAAGTCAGTATTTTAATTTTGTGGACGATGGCGTAGCACGAATGTCCAAACTGATTAAAAGCTTATTGTCTTTTTCTAAAGTTGGACAACAAGGAATTGAATTAGAGAGCGTCAGTTTAGATTTATTATTAAAAAATAAATTACTGGATCTGACCCAGCGGATTGCCGAACGAAATGCTGAAGTAAATATTGGACATCTGCCAAAAATATACTGCGAAAAAAATCAACTGTCCATGGTGTTTTTTAATCTGATTAATAACGCTATCAAATTTAATGAAAGCGAGAAACCGGTTATTGACGTCTGTTTGGAAAAAGAATCCGATGACTATTGGACTTTTTCTATCAAAGACAACGGGATTGGAATCGAAGAAGAATTTCAGCATAAAATATTCGAAATTTTTGGGCGACTGCACCATAAAAACACCTACGAAGGGACTGGTATCGGTCTGGCACTTTGCCAAAAAGTAATTTACAATCACGGTGGTGATATCTGGCTTAAATCCATACCTGGATTCGGAACAACTTTTTATTTTACCATCTCTAAAGATTTGAAGTTTCAGAAGGAATTAGTGCGAAAAGAAGCACTGTCGGCGGGGTAAAGAAAGGCGGTCGGCAGCGATTTAACCGGATTTTTTCTGAAAAAAAAAGATTGAATATCAGAATACGTACCTGATATTCAATTTTATATTTCTACCCGGCTCGTCCGCAAAATAACGTAACCGGTTCAGATAATCCCGGTAGGCGGTATTCAGCAGATTGTCTGCTTTGAGGGAAATTTTTAGTTTGTTTTTTCCCAGCGGGAAATCTCTGGCAGCCTGGAAACCTATCAGGCCATATCCGTCGGGTGGTGACAAAAAATCCTGTTCGTCGGTAATCCTGCCTTGTCTGAAAAAATAAGAACCACTCAAACTCAAAGAGGTGTTTTTAAGAAAATTTTCATCAGAAAAAATATAAGAAAAACTCGTGGAAATATTGTCCGATGGAATATTGATCAGGGCAACATCATCCGTCAGATTGTCTCCTCTTACGATGGCGTATTTCGCCGTAAGACTCCAGTTTTGTCGTGGCGCATATTTCAATAAAACATCAGTGCCGTAAATATTAACATTTGCCTGTTTGTAAATAAAAAGCGGAAATGCACCCCGGATGGTCAACCGAAATTCTTCTTGTGGTTGTAAATAAATAAAATCCTGAACGTGTTGAAAATAACCCAGCACCTGAAAAAATAGTTTTTCTTTTACTACGCCATCGAAGGACAACGTAGCTTTCAGAGAACGCTCCGAATTCAGGTTGGGGTCTCCCTCTTCAATGCCGCTTACTCCCTGATGCAATCCGGCACTGTACAGTTCGTTCACTTCCGGAGCTCTCAGTAAATAGCCGAGATTAAAACTTGATTTAAAGTCGTGACTGGGTTGATATTTTACACCACCCGAAATGGTATAATTATGAAAATGATGGGTTGGCCTGATTATATTTCTTGAGATTCTGTTGTCAATTGTAAAAATACTCAAGTATTTAAAATCGTACCGCCCGCCAAATTCATAAAACCATTTTGACGGGTTACTATTTTTTAAAATAAAATATGCACCCGTTTTCGCAGCATCATAATTAGGAATCAGCGGAAGAATACCCGTTCCCGATTGGTTGCCATTGTCCACGTACGTAAACTGAATGCCCGTTTTCAGGAAAAAATGTTCCGAAAAATCGCCATCGTAAGCAACTTCAAAAAAGTTTGAAAACTGGTTCAGATTCAACGCCGGAATATCACTCCGGTCTCCCCGCCGAATATCAAATTCTTTCCGTTGGTTCAACTGACCGCCATAGTTGAATTTTAGAATCTGATGATCGCTGAGGCTATGTTTGATGGAGACCTTGACCAGATGGTGGTTGACCAGTTGTCTCGGAGGATTTATGTTATAAGCAAAATTATCCTCGGTGAAAAAAGGAATTTTCTGTCCGATGGCTTGATTGAGATCCGTCAAATTTCCAATATGAGAACCCCGCAGTACGCCAATTTCTGTGTTGAATAAACTGTAGTAAAATTCTGTGTCCCAGCGGCTGTTCCATTTTTTATCCAGTTGAAATGCAATATTATTTTCCCGTTGTCCCGTATTGGTCAGGAAGTAGTCGGGTGTATGCGTATCGCCTTTTCTTTTCAAACTTCCGGAAACCCGCCAGGCGGCCCAGTCGTTCTTTTTTTCCAGACGGGCATTGATGGTGTGTCCCAGTCCGTTGGTTTCAAAAGTGTAATTGGTCTCGCCGTGCAGATGAGGATCATTGGTGATGGGGGCAGATTCGACCATGACCAGGCTACCCAGCGAATTGCCTCCGTAGGCCAGCGTGCTGACGCCTTTGACGACCGAAAGATGGTCGGCCACAAACGGATCAATCTCCGGGGCGTGATCGTTGCCCCACTGTTGCCCGGATTGTGCAATACCATTGTTGAGAATTGTTACCCGGTTTCCGAAAAGGCCATGAACGACGGGTTTGGAAATCCCGCTTCCGTTGCGCAGTACGCTGACGCCGACGATACTTTCCAGAATGTCAGCAATATTTTCATTACTCTCCGTTGTAATGGTTGCCCGGTTGATGGTGCTGCTGACGGCGGTAGTATTTTCTGCTTTGCTACCATGTACCACTACCTCGTCCAGTAATTCCTCGTGGTGACTGAGGTATAAATTGATGAAGGTATCTTTTTTTATAACCAGAAATATTTCTACCGTTTCGCAACCCAGGTGGCTGACCGCAAGATGATAATCCGCCGGACAAATATTTTTTATTTCAAAAAAACCATCCTTATCGGTCACCGCGCCCCGGCCGAGATCTTCGATAAAAACATTTGAAAATTCCAGTGGAATAGCGGTCCCTTTGTCCATTATTTTTCCCGTCAGCGAAAGCGAACAATCCTGCGCGTAGATATTTTCCGAAAAAAATAAAAGAACAAATACGACTTTCAGGACGAGCAGTCCTGAAAGTCGAAAAGATATATGATCAGATAAAATCAATGTTAATGGTTTATTGAATGGTAACATCAAAAGTGACTTCAATATCAGTTTCACCTCCGGCATTTTCTATATTTCCGGCAGCAACACCCTCGGCCGCTTTATCCGGCTGATGCCGCAGAATGATCGTCAGTTGACCATCAGATGCCTCGCCTGTTACCAGGGTAGAAGACAATCCGATCGGATTACCATCGTCATCCATATCCGAATACGTAACCGTAGCGTTGAGCGAACTACTTGGAATAAAAAATAACTGGTGTTCGTCGTCTTCTTCCTCAATTTCCTCCGTTACAATTTCCACCGGGGTCACCGATTCATTTAAAAAATCAGCCGTACCGATATAAGTTGTATTCGCCATCAGCGTTCCGCCGGAAATAACCGGATCATTGCCACCGTCTCCATCGAGATCACTGAACGAGAGGGTCACCACCTGTCCAGAGGTAGTGAAGAGGCTATAATTTAAGGTCGTGATTACTTCTTCTGGATCTTCTGGACCTTCGTCATCATTACAGGCGGGTAACGATAACAAGGCGAAAAAGGATAACAGCAAGAATAATTTATTAGATAATTTCATTGTTTTTATTTTTAAAAATGATTTGTTAAGAGCCACAGCTGTACTGTAATCACCACGTCGGGCAATTGCAGACAACCGCTGGTTACAGCAAGTTGCAGCAAGCAGGCGAATCCGCTTACCTGAGATACAGGTAGCAACTAGCTAACTGGTATCTGTACCAGTCGTTAAAAATTAATTTTGGAAAAACAGGAATGGATGTTCGTTTACCATTCTCAGGTGCGTACGGGCGGTCCCCGTGGAGCGATGAGTAGGTAGAAAAAATCATTAATCTTTATGCCGTTCAGGGACGGAACATAATTTGGAACGGAAAGAACATCCGTTTGCTTTAAGTCTTTCTGATGGTTTTTATAAAAATCGGCGAATAGTGCATCACACAGTTCACAATTATGATCCCTGGGAATCAGGTGTGTCTGGTGGTCGCAACCCTGCGTAATATTATTATGATAAACTTTCTGGTGGCAGGGCGATGCTTCGATCTCCAGCGAACAATGCTGATGGGCATCGTGATGGTGGTCAAAAAATACGTGTAATCCATCCATCAAAACGACACCAACGTAAACGGTTAGCAGCACGGCTACTGTCAGACGTCGAAGAAGTTCATAATAGGCTGGACGTTGCTGCATTTAATACTGCGGATTAAGATTTTACAAGTTCTTAACGCAAAAATACTTAATTTATGATGATTGTTTTCGGGAAAGTTTATTTTGGGAGTTTTGAAACCTATAAGACTCTGCTTAAATTCATCAATCATAGCAGGTCGTCTGATATATTCATTCTGGAATTTTTCTAGCAATGCTACTACCATCTCTCTGCCACCTTCTATTTTCAAGAGGTTTTTTAGTTTAGTGGCCACTTGTCTGTAATGGGAACGATTATCTGCCTGAGTAGCTTCACGAATGAGTATTGGTTGGTAGAGTGCGAGCATTTCCGCAGGAAATTCTTTGTGGAGGTGAGAGCCGTACCGTTCTACAATATAGGAAGCAATATTTTTGGTTTGAAATAACTCAAGGAGTTAGAGAGAGGGAGGCGCATGTACGGGTTTATTTTTGGGCGGGTTTTGGCGGGAGGAGTAAAACTGGTACCGGAATTGGACACATAATAATAAATCAAATTATGATATTTAGACTATATTTGTATCTTGTACAAGATCGCTTCATCTTGAAGATTATTCCTTCGCATTATAAATCATAATGGATATAAAACAGATAAAGTATGAATTACAAAATCTCATTTCGGGAAAGAGCGGCGCAAGCTATGATGCACTTATCCAAACAGTTACCAGTCACCTTAGAAGCGGCCAGAGAACAGGTCCAATGGCTAAAGAAAAACACAAAAACAAAGCACAAGAAACAGAGAGATTAACTCAGTTTGCAAAATCTAATAATCTGATTTTAGAAGATATTCCAGAGGATAATTTTATCGCTAGTGGGGCAGAACAGAAAGTTTATATCACAGGAAAAAAGAATGTTATTAAACTAAATGATGCCATATATTATGCCTCCTGGGAAGACTATTTTTACAATCTGCTCTTACATAACTACTTTTTTGCCGATACCTCTTACCGGTTATTAGGCTTCCATCTTTCAAAAGGCACCTTTTACGCGGTCGTACAACAAGCTTATATCAAGGCAGACAATATGACTGATTTAGAGATGGTAAAAGGTTTTATGATTAACAATGGATTTGAAAATAAGCGGCGGCACGATTACGAAAATCCTGATCTTGGATTAATCATAGAAGATTTACACGACGAGAATGTCTTGACCAAAAACGGATTGCTTTATTTTATTGATACTGTTTTTTTTATTAGACCAAATAAATTTTGGGAATAGTATAAATGTCTTGAAAAGGTTGGCATAGCATAATTAAAATAATTTAGAGGCCCCCTCAATTCCACCGCTCTTCATCCGGATCCACCGCCCCGTCCCTAGTAAAGGTATTGGATCATTTCTTTTCAGTCAACAATTTATCAATGGAGTGATACCCGGACAATACTGCGCCCGGCACACCCATTTGTTGGTAGGTGTCGTTAATTTCCCCAGCAAAATAAACCTTCTTGTCAAGCGCCCTGTTCAGTATTTTGAGGTCGGATTTCTTTTGTTGAAAGGCTTGCGTCCAGGTACCCATTGTCAGTTGATGTTGCCCCCAGTTTTCTAAAATATATTCGCCCGTATATAATTCGGAGGCTTTACCGTGGAATATATTGTCTAATTCAGCGATAGCCGCCTTTACTATTTCTTCTTCGGATTCCAATTTATAATACGCTTCCGTAGAGTTTCCAGTTACCAGCAGTCCAAGAATATTGCTTTGTGCTTCCTTTTTGAAAGCAATATCGTAAAAACCTTTTTCTCCGGATTCGACCTTACAATTTATTGCGTCCGGATAAAACTGCTCCCTGAATTTCATCACTAATTTAAAGCCTGGATGAAATATTATGCGATTGATTGCCGCCTTTCTTTCCTCACTAAAATCTGGTGTAAATCTGATATGATTTGCTTTCAAAACACCAATAGAGACTGTTACCAATACTTTGTCTGCGGTGTAAACTTCCCCGTTTTTTGTTTTTACCTCCACTTTATCACTTGCGTAATTAATGGCTGTAACGGGTGCATTGAATTCAATTTTGTGCTTTACCGTAGCAGCGATATTTTCGTTGACAAAGTCGTACCAGGTGGAGTTTTTAAACTTGGATTCAGGCATAAATTTATACATGAAATCATTTTGAACCTGAGAGGATTTTTTATAGTTCTGCCCATCCCAGCTGTAAGTTTCTTCCAGATGGTAAGGTATCAGTTCTTCCTCTATTTGGTCACCTGCTTTTCCTTTTAATTTATTGAGGATGATGGGCGCACTATGTATCCACTCCGCCCCTATGTCGATAGGGAAATCTGCAAGCGTAGTGTTTTTTTTAAGCCTTCCGCCGTAGCGGTCGGAGGCTTCCAGAATTTTGTAGTCGATATTATTTTGTTCCAATACTTTTGCCGCCGCTAAACCAGCTGCTCCTGCCCCCACAATGATTACCTTTCCTTCGTACTGATAGCTTTTATCTAATGCCGTTGTGTCCGGAATTTTTTTGTGAGCTCGCGCTGCCCACTTGAAGCAACTTGAAATGGTTAAAGCCAGTAAACATAAAATGATGAACAATGAAATACTAATAATTTTCATGATGCCATTTTTGATTAATTTTTTTTGTACAACGCTATATACGGATGCCATTCCAAAATAATTGCCAGGTTGTTTTTTCGACTTTTTTATACGCAATACCATTTTGGATTTGCTGGTTCCCCAAATGAATGATACTGTCAAAATAGGCGTTAATCCACTGAGTATTTAGCTTTTTATTACAATGTCCTTCTTTGCGTAATTTGGAAAAAATACGAATAGCTTCTGCCTCAACTTTTTCTATGTCTTCGTCGTTAAATTTGTATTTATCATTAAAATTTTCATAGAGATAATAAACTGTACTATGGCTCGAAAACATTTTCAGATCGTAGGAGAAAAGACTTTTGACCGTTTCGAAGATTGGTTTTTCTACGGCGATAATCTCTAAAATTCCCTGGTAGTATTTTTTGGCTAAGGTGTTAAAAACAACAATAATCAATTCCTCTTTGCCATCGAAATACCGATGTAAAGTCCTTCTGCTTACCCCAGCTTTGGTCGCTATTTCTTCTAACGAACAATTCTTATCTTCCTCTAAAAGTAAGACAGCAGCTTGTATAATATTTTCTTTTGTGTTTTTCATTTTTGACACAGATATATGACAAAAATACATAAAAATGTCACACCAATGTGACAATATCGTAATAATTTTTCCAGGGATTTGGTGTCCTGCTATTCAGAATACTCGTAAGGATTTTTGGAGTTTTTAAACAACTTCATTATGTAAATTTACGACTGCTTCTCCACCTCAAACTTTGGTACAAAATAATTCAGATACAAGATCATTCCAATGTACGTGAAGATAAGCGTTGGAATACTTGAGTTGAATCCCATATCAAATTCAGGAATTCCAAACAATTCCCTGAAAGAAGTCGTTGCGATGGATAGCATAAAAACAATACCGAATACAAATAATCCTATAATAGAATTTTTGTTTTTCGAGGTTCGTTGAATCCCATTTTTAGTTGCTTGTCCGAAATAATACCAAAGAACGGCAACCGTAAAAACAGCCTCAATTCCTATGGCAAGAAATGGATTACTTTCAAAATAGAAGTAAAAAATGAAAAAAGAATTTCGCTCCTTATGCCCAATTGCCTCTACCCTGGATATCTTAGGTGATAAATGGTCATTGGTTTTAATTCGGGATATGTTGGTCAGAGAAAAGAAAACGTTTAAAGCGTTTTCTGCTTCGGAAGAAGGGATCGCGACGGGAATCCTGGCTTCAAGATTAAAACTATTGGAATCTTTTGGTTTGATAACCAAAAGAAAATTACCTGATAATAAGAAAGAAAACATTTACCTGCTCACAGAAAAAGGGATTGATCTGGCGCCTGTAATTATTGAAGTTACTTTATGGGGAGATAAATATATGAGAAAATATAATCCTGAATTAAAAGCTTATGAAAAGCTAAAAACAGATAAGGCCTCAATTATAAGTACGCTACAGGAAAATTATCGTCAGATGGTTGCTAAGATTATTGTTTAGTTTGAAATATAATTCGCTCTATTCTAAAATTTAAATAAAAAAGATGCTGTCTAATAAGATTACAATCGGAGACAGCCTTTTCTATTTTTTCCTTAAGCGCTTTTCTAAACTTCCATTAATTGGCAGTAATTTCATTATTATAATTTTTTTGTTTAAATATTTTTAATCCTGTTTTTTTAATAACTTCAATGTCCAATTAAAACCAAAGAGTACAATATCATTATAATTAGACAAAGTTTTTAAATGTACCTTTTCAAAACGATAATCATAAACAACAAAAAAGGATAGGCCTTTTAAAAATTTAAAACTTATCCGAGGGGTTAACCAAATATCATAGTCTGCACTTTCCTTAAGGGATTGAAAATAAAATAACTGATAAGAAATATTGATTTTCTTTTTAGCAATCGTATATCCATTATTTAATTTGAATAAAAATAATCCATTGTTCCGATTCGGAAAATCTCGATCACTATTTACAAATTCAGCACCGTTAAAGGTAGAATGCTCATTGGCTATTGCTGCTAAAAGAGATAATTTTATGGCACCCTTACCTAATTCAGAACCCACTCCTATACCATATTGATGCCTGCTTTTTACCCTAAACATTAAATTATTATCAAAATGATAAAACACGCCTGGGTAGAGTTTCTTTTTTCCTTTCGGATAATATTTGAGGGTAGCTAAATCATACCAATTATCTTCGATTACCCTTGTATTTGTTTTGTTAAACCTATAGGTAGTTTTATTCTCTAGATGCCAATTATTGTATAATAAATCTATATTAAATCCTCCGCCAACTACCAGTTGACTGAAAGTTCCCGAAATCCTTCTTCCCGAAGCATTCAAATCTATTTTATAGGCTAAGGTATCTTTTTGATTTTGGCCATAAGATGAAAAACTCGATAATAGCAATCCTACTAAAAAATAAGGAAGCATATATTTAGTCTTTACCATAGAATTTAAATTATTTATTCACCGCTTTAAGTAGTTCCGTAGCGGCTAATTTTCCAAATTCGTTAGCAGCTTGTGGGCTCGCTCCTGAAATTAATTTTCGATCCATGTGAACGGTATTATCAGCTGCTTCGTTGATAATCGTAACACCCAGTTTATTTAATTTCGCACCATAAATCCAAGGCATCTCACCTGGCGTATAGCCGATCATGGGGCCTTGCTCGTCAACAGCATCTGGGAAGGAAGCTATTTTGTAACCATTATAAATAAAAGATTCTTTGTTACCATCCATACCCGCAGCTAATAATGCTGCTGGGCCATGACAAATAGCCATCATATGCATATCATTGTCATGCGACCAATGAATTACTTTATTCATATCTTCATTTTCAGGTAAGCCAAGCATGGCTCCATGTCCACCTGGAATAAAAACGGCTACATAGTCGGTACTGTCCGTCATTGAATTTTGAACAAAATCGGATAGACTTCCAGGATTTTCAAATTTCTTTTTGAATTCGGAGTAGATTTTTTTTATGTTTTCATCTTCTTCAGGCATGGCCCACATTTCAACTTTAACGGATTTTCCCGTTGGCGTTACAACGTCTACCTCAAAGCCTGCATTTTTTAGGTGTAAAATTGGTAGCATCATTTCGACCGGATGGTTTCCCGTGGAAAATTTTTTACCATTAGCCATCGTCATATATCTTTCTTCCGTGCACACCATCAAAACTTTTTTATTACCTGTATGTGGATTTTCAAAAACCGTATTATCAAAATCAGTGGTAGGAGAGGTGGCCAGTTTTAAGGCAAAGGGAGATGGAATATATGCACCATCTGCCGTAGCGGTTGGTTTGGAAGTAAAGTAGAAAACGATAAAGGCCAGGAAAAGAATAATTGCTAAACCAGTTAAAATTTTTTTAATCATTGTTGATAAGTTTTTTGTGTAGAAATTGTTGGGTTTGTTTAAAAATGTCCGCAACCATTGTACTTCATTTTTGAATAACTTCGTTTTCAAAAATGCAAAAGTAAAACTTATCAAAAAGAAAAAAATTGATCTATGGTAAGAAATTATTTTTTGTTTTTTTCAACTCTAATCCGACTCAAACTTTCTTGTGTAATACCTAAATAAGAAGCAATATGATAATTTCGGGTAAATTGTTCAATATCCGGATATTGCTCCAAAAATAAATCATACCGCTCTGTAGCTGTTAATTGCAATTGATTTAAAATCCGTTGGTGCAAACTAACCACATGTCGTTCTAAAAGATTTCTCTGGAAAGGTTCGAATTCCGGAAAGGGTTTAAATATATTATTTAGTTTTTCAGCATTAAATTCAATGACGGTAGATTCTTTGAGGCATTCTACGGTTAGGGTCGCAGATTCTTTATTGTGGATGCCGATATAATCACTTATCCACCAG
>CAKZUV010000006.1 GCA_937921555.1 uncultured Saprospiraceae bacterium | reverse complement strand
ACCACCACCACTTTCCCCTTCACCTTTCTGGCCATCATTTCCTCGAGCGCTTTGGCGGTATCAGCGAGCGGATACGTAGCGTGAATATGTGGTTTTAATTGTCCGGACAAAACCCATTTCAGTAGTTCCAGACTGTTTTTCATATTTTCTTTTGGAGCACGTTTGGCAAATTCTCCCCAGAAAACACCGACGATCTGACAGCCTTTCAGCAAGGTAAGATTTAATGGAATTTTAGGAATATCACCCGCCGCAAAACCGATGACTAAAAACCTGCCTTCCCAGGCGGTAGCCCGTAATGCTGCTTCCGAATAATGACCACCAACGGGATCGTAAATGACATCGGCGCCTTTTCCATCTGTCAGTTCTTTGATTCTTTTTTTCAGATCTTCTTTTTCGTAGTTGATTGTTTCGTCGGCACCGTTGGCTACGCAAAGTGCCAGTTTATCGTCCGTAGAAGCAGCGGCGATGACCCGCGCGCCCATGAGTTTGCCAAGTGCCACGGCGGCCAGTCCGACACCACCGGAGGCGCCGAGTACGACCAGTGTTTCTCCTGCTTGCAATTTCGCGCGGTCTTTCAAGGCGTGGTAAGAAGTGCCATAAGCTAATAAAAAAGAGGCAGCGACCGGAAAATCAATGCCATCCGGTTTTGGAAAAATCTGATTGGCCGGAACAATGGCTTCTTCCGCAAAACCTCCCTGCATGGTAAAACCGAAAACAGCATCTCCTGCTTTTAAATGTGTAACATCCGGGCCTACTTCCGACACAATCCCTGCGATATCATTGCCGGGCGTGAAGGGTAGTGGCGGTTTGAATTGATAAAGCCCCTGGATGATGAGTGTATCCGGAAAATTGACGCTGCACGCTTTGATGCTTACGCGAACTTCACCAGATTTGGGTTGGCCAATATTGATGTCTTTGTAAATCAGGGTATTGGGCAATCCGTATTGTTCGCAGACGATGGCTTTCATATTTTTGTGTTTGAAATTAGTTTTTTGACAAAATTAGAATAAAAATCGGCATAAATTTGTTTTACCGGTTTTCCGGCGGTTAATCCGTCAACCTCCCGTAAAATTCAATTCAATCTATACCAAAGGGCAACAAGAGTGTATATTATTACGTAATTTTATACCAACAAAAGACCTGGACGGGTTTCTACCAAATTATAAAATAAAACCAGTATTGTAATGAACGAAAATGGAAAAGCAAACGGCGTAGCCTCCGCAAAAAAAAGTGTCAAGACGGATCAATTTCAAGGACACGATTACTATAATATTGACGAACTGCTCAGTGATGAAAATAAAATGGCGCGGGATGCGGTCCGTCAGTGGGTCAAACAGGAAGTTAGTCCTATTATCGAAGACTATTCTAACCGGGCCGAATGTCCGCATCATCTTTTCAAAGGATTGGCTGAAATTGGTGCTTTTGGTCCCAGTTTGCCAGTCGAATACGGTGGTGGTGGAATGGATGAAATCGCTTACGGCGTTATCATGCAGGAACTGGAAAGAGGAGATTCGGGAGTTCGTTCCATGGCTTCCGTGCAAGGGTCGCTCGTCATGTATCCGATTTATCGATTCGGTTCGGAAGCACAAAAGAAAAAATATTTACCAAAATTAGGAAGCGGAGAATTTATCGGCTGCTTCGGTTTGACGGAACCCGACCACGGATCTAATCCGAGCGGAATGATTACCAACATTAAGGACGATGGTGATGCTTATATTTTGAATGGTGCCAAGATGTGGATTACCAATTCACCTGTGGCAGATATTGCGGTGGTTTGGGCCAAAGACGAAGAAGGCAAGATTCGCGGATTGATCGTCGAAAAGGGAATGAAAGGATTTTCTGCACCAGAAATTCACGGCAAGTGGTCGCTCCGCGCCTCCATTACCGGAGAGCTGGTATTTGAAGATGTTCGGGTACCGAAAGAAAATGTTTTTCCGGAAGTACGGGGACTGAAAGGACCGTTGTCCTGTTTGTCAAAAGCCCGTTACGGAATCGCCTGGGGGGCAATTGGTGCGGCGATGGATTGTTACGATTCGGCGTTGCGCTATTCTCTGGAAAGAGAGCAGTTTGGCCGTCCGATTGGTGGTTTTCAGCTGACTCAGAAGAAACTGGCAGAAATGATTACCGAAATTACAAAAGCACAATTATTGGCCTGGAGACTAGGTACGCTGGCCAACGAAGGCAAAGCAAGTCCCGCACAAATCAGTATGGCCAAACGTAATAATGTACAGATGGCGCTGGAAATCGCCCGTGAGGCCCGGCAAATTCACGGAGGTATGGGTATTACCAACGAATATCCGGTCATGCGCCACATGATGAACCTCGAAACGGTCCTTACTTACGAAGGAACTCATGACATTCACTTGCTGATTACCGGTATGGATGTTACGGGATTGAATGCTTTTAAGTAAACTTTAATTGAATTCTTTGTTACTTTAAAAACTATTACCTGACCCGGATACGTTATTAGTTTAGAGTAATCAACCCTTTTTTATAATGATTCGAATTACAAACCTTCTTTTTATCGGTATCCTGCTCGCTTTTGTGACCACCGGCAGCGCACAGGATGCACCGATAAAACTTAATAATCCTTCATTTCTGGACATCGCCCACGCAGGTGGAGATCAGTTTAACCGTGGCCCGAGAGGCTGGCAGGATTGTGGTGCACCCGGTGAAACCCCTCCGGATGTGCAACCTAACCCAAGAGTAGCTTTCGGCGAAAAGCCTTATTTCAACGTTACTTTGCCGGCGCAGGATGGGCCAACCTACATGGGGATGGTTGTCCGGGACAACGATACACAGGAGGCGGTCAGCCAGCGATTATCAACGCCCATAGAAGGTGGTAAGTGTTATGAAATGTCTTTGCAGCTTGCCCGCTCCGAAACGTACCTGAGTCAGGGGCGGTCGAGAGATGGTTCGGGTTCCATTGAGATGGTAGATTTTACCAAGCCTATCAAAATCAGAATCTATGGAGGAAATGGTTATTGTAGAAAAACAGAATTACTGGGGGAAACAGGATTAGTGAAAAATACCAAATGGGAGGAGTATCAGTTGCGATTTGAACCAACGACTAATCACAGTTTTATCCTCATCCAGGCATTCTATAAAACGCCAACCCTTTTTCCTTATAACGGGAATGTGCTGGTAGATAATTTATCAGATATTGTTCCTGTACCTTGTGACAAACCGTCAGAACCATTGGCGGCGGTCGTCGAAAAGCCAAAGAAAGAAAAAATCAATAAGCCCAAAGAAAAAGAACCAGTTGCTGCCGTCGTACCATCCAGAAAACCACAACCACAAGGAGGTGTGAAAGAACCCGTCCAACCAGTAAAGAAAGAAAAAATTATCAAAGAACTGGCTTCTGATGGAAATAAAGAAGGAAAGGTGATTAAATTGCGGCGATTGGTTTTTGAAATGGATCAGTCAGAAATAAACGCGGATTCTCACGACGAACTGGATGAGATTGCTAATTATTTAATGGCAAATCCGGATTATAAAGTTGAAATCAGAGGACATACCAACAATCGCTGTGATGATGAATTTTGTAATAAATTGTCCAAAGAACGGGCGCAATCTGTGGCTGATTATTTAGAAGCGTATGGTGTTCCTGCGGAAAAACTGGAAGCGATCGGTTATGGCAAAACACAGCCAATTGCTTCTAACCGTTACAGTGCCGGACGAAAGAAAAATCAACGGGTAGAGATTAAACTGAAGAGAATTTAGAGTATTGACTGTCTATTTGGACTATCAGAATAATAAAAAACGCAGCAATCAGAACTTACCTGATTGCTGCGTTTCTGATTTGAGCATTTCTTACTTTGTGCACCGTAAAATAAATTCATACACATTTTAGAATGCTTATTTTTTACGATTACTTCTTCCAAATTTTATCAAATAGGCCTCCCGTCCGCAAGCGGTTCAGAATCTTACAATCCTTCATTTCAAAAATATTGGACTCGTACTCACAAAAAATAACCTATTCAAAATGCGTAGCAACTTAATTTACGGTGCACTCAACAACAACTGGCCGCTTCCCCGTCTTCGGTATTGAAAGGCATTGCGCCGCCACACCCTTCGAAGACCCCGTAATGCGTATCCCACGTTCCATAAAATTCAAAATGCTCAGCCAGTCGCGTATCGTGTAACATTTTATAAGTGTTGCCACAAACGGTCATGATTTTATTTTTAGGAAAATTATGGTGGTCGTCCAGATCAAAACTGCTTGCGTTGTTTTCGATTGTTCCCTTGTAAGCAACCGCCTGACCGTAATCTTCACACTCATCTTCCAATCCTTCGATTTTCCACAGACGATATGTCACTGAGAAGAATTTTATGTCTCCACACTTTTCCTGGACTTCTCTGTTTTCGATGGTAATTGGATTGTTTTTTACGCTTCTCGGATCGGTAAATCCGGCCTTGCGGGCCATTCTCAAAAAATCATTCCAGTACAGAGCACCACTCAGGCATTCTCCCCA
>CAKZUV010000005.1 GCA_937921555.1 uncultured Saprospiraceae bacterium | reverse complement strand
CCGTTGGAAAATATAGATACGGATCAGATTATTCCGGCGCGTTTTCTAAAAGCGACGACGCGGGAGGGATTTGGAGAAAACCTTTTTCGGGACTGGCGGTACGATAAAGTAACCGGGGAAAAAGTGGCGGATTTTGTTTTGAATGCCGGTGTCTACAAAGGAGATATTCTGGTAGCTGGCAAAAACTTTGGTTGCGGAAGCAGCCGGGAACACGCAGCCTGGGCCATCAATGATTACGGATTTAAAGTAGTGATTTCCAGTTTTTTTGCGGACATCTTTAAAAACAATGCACTGAACAACCAAATACTTCCATTAAAAGTAAATGATGAAGTTTTGGATCTTATTTTTAAAGGCGCAGAAAAAAATCCAGAGATGGAAGTAACGGTGGACATTCCCAGCCAGACCCTGAGTATACCGGAGATCGGCGTGCAGGAAAGTTTTGAGATCGGTACTTACAAAAAAAGATGCCTCATCAATAATTACGACGACATCGATTATATTCTTTCTTTGACAGAAGAAGTAAAAAGATTTGAAAAAAACCGGGCGGTTGTTTAAGACCGTTAAGAAATTTAATTAATATTAAAATGAAAAAAATAAATATTTGTGTACTCGCCGGAGACGGAATTGGAAAAGAGGTAACTGACTGGGGAGTGCAGGCACTGGAAACGGCTGGTAGCTACTACAACCTGACGTTCAGTTTTCATCACGAACTGCTGGGACACGCGGCCATCCAGGCTACCGGAAATCCGTTGCCAGAAGCTACACTGGCCCGTTGCAAGGCATCAGATGCGGTCCTGCTTGGTGCAATCGGAGATCCCCATTACGACCTGAATCCGCATTTAAAAGTTCGTCCGGAACAGGGCTTGCTCGCCTTACGAAAAGGACTCGGACTATTCGCCAACATTCGTCCTATTTTATTATTCGACGAATTGTTAGAATCGTCATCCCTGAAAAAAGAAATCATCCGGGGAACGGATATTTTATTCTTCCGGGAACTAACCGGAGGCATTTATTTTGGTCAGCCCCGTGGAAGAAAAGAAGACGGAGCGGTGGCGTTTGACACTAAAATTTACGCAAAATACGAAGTGGAAAGAATTGCCCGGATGGCTTTCGAAGCAGCGATGACCAGAAAGAAAATTTTGCACTCCGTGGATAAGGCCAACGTGCTGGAATCATCCCGCCTGTGGCGCGAAGTAGTACAGGAACTGACCCCCAAATATCCGGAAGTAGAAGTCATCCACATGTACGTTGACAACGCAGCCATGCAATTGATTAAGGATCCAAAACAATTCGACGTTGTGCTGACCGGTAATATGTTTGGGGATATCCTGACCGACGAAGCTTCACAAATTGCCGGATCACTGGGTATGCTGGCCTCCGCTTCGGTGGGTAGCGAGGTTGGTTTGTACGAACCTATTCACGGTTCCGCGCCCGATATTGCCGGTAAAAATCTGGCCAATCCACTGGCGACTATTTTATCAACGGCCCTGATGTGTAACCGGGGACTGAACGTACCCGCCGCCGGAAAATTGATCGTTGATGCAGTAGATGCTGTCTTAAAAGCAGGTTACCGAACCCGCGATATTATGGACCAGCATACGGATGAAAATAAAATCCTGGGAACCCGTGAGATGGGTGAACGGGTTTTGGAAACCATTCACGCCATTGCCAAAGAAAACGTACTGGTTTAATTCCTTAACATACTACACTAAATAGAACTAAAATTAAAATTAAATACGATGAGCGACAAAATATTTGTATTCGATACGACTTTGCGGGACGGTGAACAGGTTCCTGGTTGTCAGTTGGACACCCACGAAAAAGTGGTCATTGCAAAAGAACTGGAATTACTGGGCGTGGATGTGATCGAGGCGGGATTTCCAATTTCCAGTCCGGAAGATTTTAAGTCGGTAGTAGAAATTTCCAAGGCCGTTAACGATCCGGTTATTTGTGCACTTACCCGCGCGGTAATGTCCGATATTGACTGTGCGGTGGAATCGTTGAAATACGCCAAAAGAAAAAGAATCCATACGGGTATCGGTGCCTCTGATTTTCATATCAAACATAAATTCAACAGTACCCGTGAGCAGATCATTGAGCGTGGCGTAGCTGCGGTGAAGTACGCAAAGAAGTTTGTGGAAGATATTGAATTTTACGCCGAAGATGCCGGTCGTGCTGACAATGCTTTTCTGGCTCAGATGGTCGAAGCGATGATTAATGCGGGAGCAACGGTGATTAATATTCCGGATACGACGGGTTATTGTCTGCCACAGGCTTACGGAGAAAAGATTAAATATCTGATGGACCATGTTTCTAACATTGATCGTGCAATTTTAAGCTGCCATTGTCATAATGACCTGGGAATGGCGACTGCTAACACGATTGCCGGAGTCCAGAACGGTGCCCGGCAGGTAGAGGTTACCATCAACGGAATCGGAGAGCGGGCCGGAAATACTTCGCTGGAAGAAGTGGCCATGATTCTGAAAACACATCAGTCGCTCCCCTACCACACGGATATCAATACCCGGAAAATTCACTATATGAGCACCCTTGTTTCTAAAATGATGCGGATGCCGGTGCAGCCTAATAAAGCAATTGTAGGTCGTAATGCGTTTGCACATTCCAGTGGTATTCACCAGGATGGTGTTTTGAAAAACAGAGATAATTATGAAATTATTGCTCCCGAAGATGTTGGGGTAAATGAATCTTCTATCGTCCTGAGTGCACGTAGTGGAAAAGCAGCACTTAACTTTCACCTGGCCAGACTAGGGTACGAATTGGATAAGGCCAATTTAGAAAAAACTTACGAAGGTTTTCTGAAAATGGCAGATGAACAAAAAGATGTCTGTGACGACGATCTGATCATGCTGATGGAAGGAAAAAAGCCGGACGCCAATATTGAAATTTCACACGTACAGGTCGTTTGTGGTCAGCCACTACAACCCGTTTCTACCGTAGAATTAATCGTAAACGGTGAAGCGAGAAGAGAAAGTGCTACCGGAAATGGTCCCATCAATGCAACACTCAGAGCAATTGATAAAATTATGGGTGCCAAGATTGTGCTGGAAGAATTTTTAGTACAAAGTATGGGAGGTAGTCGCGAAACTGGAAAGGTTCACTTGCGGATTAAATATGCCGGACAGACGTATCAGGGATTCGGGGTTGAGGAAGATATTGTGATGGCTAGTGTGCTGGCATACGTAAATGCATTAAATAAAATTATGGCGTTTAAAGTAACTAAACCGGTCAAACAAAAAATGGCCGTCTAGAGCGCGCTGAACAACTTGAAAGAAAAACCAGGTTTGCAATGCAAACCTGGTAAAGAATATTTTTTATTGGTATTTGCCAATAATGGTTTAATTTGGTATTTGAGCAGGTCATTTATTTGACCTGCTTTTTTTTATCTGGTACCGAGGTCTTTTTCAAATGAATTATTCGTTCTCCCATATTACCTCGGCTACCTCCAGCGGACGATCTGTGGCAATGATATCCACGCCGGTTTTCAGAATTTCCAGATAAACCTGATCACCCTTTTTGCTGGCTTGCTGATCAATATTTCCGAGCGTCCCAAAAATACAGGGAATCCCGTAACGATGAATGGAATCGTACAATGCTCCTGGAGATCGTCGCGTTCCGGTAAAGGCAATGGTGCGGTCTGCTGGTGGAATTTTATTGGCTTCCCAACGAGCTAATTCTTCCCTGTTCCGGATCGCAACGGACTGAACCAATTCGGGCGCCAGCGTATAGATTTCGTGAGACATTTCCGTCGAATAGCTGATCATCATTACGTTTGCTTCCGCATTTATTTTTCTTATTTCCGCAATAATTTCTTCCAGTCCGGCGGACCCTTTTTTATCCACCGACAAGATGGTGTTACTGGCTTTTGCCCATGCTAATACAGCACTAAATTCCGGAATTTTATAATCCGTCAACCTTCCGGTATGGTCTTTAAGTCTTAAATTTTCCAACTCCGCGTAGGTCATCTCCTTTATCAATCCGAATCCGTTGGTCGTTCGGTCGATGGATTTGTCGTGCATTAAAACCAGTATACCATCTTTCGTTTTAGCAATATCACATTCAATGATACAATCCATTTTTGCCCGGATAAACTGAAAAGTTTCCAGACAATTTTCCGGATAATTTTCGTAGACATCCGCTCCCCGGTGTCCGCTGATCAACGGTTTGAGTAAGGGATATCTGAGTTCATAAACGCCTTTGTAAACACTGGCATCCGCTTGTTCCGGGACGGCTACTTTGCAGGAGGAACATAAAATCAGCAGTATAAAAAGGAATATAAATTTTTTATCACTCATAGCATTTTTTCTTTTCCAAATTATCAAATTGATTCCAAATAAAGTACCTCTACCTTTTTCCGGGCCCAGGGTGTACGCCGTAAAAATTTTAAACTGGATTTAATCGACGGATCATACTGAAAACACCGGATATTGATTCGCTCACCCAATTCTTCCCAACCATATTTGGATTCTAAAAAGACCAGCATGTCATTTAGCTTTACACCGTGTAGTGGATTATTTTTTTGCATGACCAAAATTAAGAAAATTTTATACCCTGCACCATTTATTCAATTTTAGTAACTTGCAATGGTATGGAACTAATAAATAAAATCAACCGGGCCACCGATTATCTGCGTGCCCGTCTGGGGGACCGGACGCCAACGGTCGGCTTAATTCTGGGCTCAGGGCTCGGAATCATTGCGGATTCTATTGAAAATCCACTGGTTATTCCTTACCAGGAAATACCAGACTTTCCACAAACTCACGTAAAAGGACACGCCGGAGAACTGGTCGTCGGAACCCTGCACGGCAAAACCGTGATGGTACTGAAAGGCCGTTTTCACTACTACGAAGGCCACCAACTGGATACCATCGGGATACCAATCCGGGTTTTTAAATGTCTCGGGATAAACAAACTCGTAATTACTACTGCGACTGGCGGCGTAAATCCCAAAAAGGTAAAAATGGGTGATCTGATGTTGATTACGGACCATATTAACTGGGTGGGTTCCAATCCGCTGGTCGGTCCCAATCTGGATAATTTCGGTCCCCGGTTTCCAGATATGTCCAACGCTTATACGCCCCGTTTACAGGAACTGGCGAGAAAAATTGCCCGGGACCTGGAGATTGACCTGAAAGAAGGAACCTATTTATTTACCACCGGCCCTAGTTACGAGACGCCCGCCGAAGTACGGATGATGCAAATCCTCGGAACCGACGTAGCCGGGATGTCCACCGTACCGGAAACCCTCACGGCTGCGCACGCGGGTATGGAAGTAGTAGCTATTACTTTTGTAGCAAATATGGGATCGGGACTTTCAGAAGAAAAACTGACCCACGATGATGTAATGGCGACCATGGAACTGGTAAAAGACGATTTTATTGGGCTGGTAGAAGGATTGGTTCGCGAACTTTAGACACTATTCCTTAGTTTAAATCTCATTCAAACTTTAGTAATTCTAACTATTAACTGCTTGACATAATGAACTCACAAACTACTGACATAAAAAGTAGTACAACTACTCTACTCACTCAATATCAAACGACCCGGAAATATTCCGAGGAGCTTTGTCAGCCGCTGAATACGGAAGACTATCTGCCACAGCCAGTTGACTTTGCAAGTCCGCCGAAATGGCACTTGTCCCATATCACCTGGTTTTTTGAAGAGATGATTCTGAAAAAATTCCAGAAAAATTATCAACCTTTCAACGAGGCCTTTTCCTTTTTATTTAACAGCTATTATCAAACGGTAGGCGAACGGGCCGTCCGGGCAGAACGGGGTGCCATCACCCGGCCAACTGTTTCTGAGGTATATGCTTACCGCAAATATGTGGATGAACAGATGGCCCGATTACTGGAAAATCCGGTAAGCCCGGAGCTGGAAGAACTCGTCATTCTGGGTATCAACCACGAACAGCAACACCAGGAATTGTTAATCACAGATCTAAAACACACTTTTTCCCTAAATCCACTACACCCTGTTTATAAAAAAGATGGAGATCGCACCAGCGATCAGAATAAAACCAAAGGCTGGATTAAAATGACCGAAGGGATTTATGAAATCGGTCACGACGGGAATGGGTTTTCTTTTGATAATGAACTGGGACGTCACCGTGTATTCCTGGATCAGTATGAAATAGCCAATCAACTGGTCACCTGCGGGGAATATCTGGAATTTATTAATGCGGGAGGTTACCAAAATTTTAAGTACTGGCTGGACGAAGGCTGGTCTTGGGTGACCGAAAATAAAATTACGGCGCCTCTTTACTGGAAAAAAACGGAAAATAAACAGGATTCCTGGTCACAATATACGCTGGCGGGACTCAAAGCAATAAATCCCGATGCGATCCTGAGTCATGTTTCTTTCTACGAAGCACAAGCCTATGCAAGCTGGAAAAAAATGCGTCTGCCCACTGAATTTGAGTGGGAAGCCGCCGCCCAAGAGTTTGACTGGGGCAAACGCTGGGAGTGGACCTATTCCGCTTATCTTCCCTACCCTGGTTTCAGAATAGCAGATGGTGCGGTGGGCGAATATAATGGCAAGTTTATGGTCAGTCAGATGGTCCTCCGGGGCAGTTCGGTGGCAACTTCTCCGGGACACGAACGGCACACTTACCGAAACTTTTTTCACCCAAAATATCGCTGGCAATATACCGGTATCCGGCTGGCCCGATCTGCTAAATAAGGTTGGTTAAATAACCGTCAGCATATTCCAACAATCATTTTACACAATTACCAAATCTATTTTTTTTGCAAAATCCTAAAGTAACTCAAGACACCACATTCCGGGATCACGTAGCAGAAGGGCTCGCTGCCGTTCCCAGGTTTTTATCCTCCCGTTATTTTTATGATAAAAAAGGGGACAGCTTATTTCAGCGAATCATGGCCATGCCCGAATATTATCTGACCAATTCAGAAATGGAAATCTTTACGGAGCAGGCGACGGCAATTGTCACCGCTTTCAGCATGAATCCCAAAAAACCTTTTGAACTAGTAGAACTCGGTGCCGGGGATGGAACCAAAACGATTAAGTTATTGGCGGAGCTAAAAAAACAGGATTATAATTTCTCTTATCTGCCCGTAGATATCTCGCAGAATGCGTTGTCTATTCTGGAAACTGCTCTGTCGAAACAACTACCCGACCTGAGCATAATCCCACAGCAGGGAGAATATTTTACCATTCTGCGGGAGTTGCTGACTTCCGATCAGCCCAAAGTGATCCTGTTTATCGGGTCCAATCTGGGCAATATGACAGACAGTGTGGCCAATGATTTTCTAACCTCTCTGGGCAGCTATTTAAAGAAAGAAGATAAAGTTTTATTGGGTCTGGACCTGATTAAATCCGCCGACATTGTATTACCGGCCTACAACGATGCCGCTGGAATCACCCGTGATTTTAATCTGAATCTCCTGACCCGAATCAACCGGGAACTGGACGGAGATTTTAAGATCGAAAACTTTTCGCACCAGCCGGAATATTCGGAAAAAACAGGAATTACCAAAAGTTTTATCCGCAGTGATATTGCCCAAACGGTCACCATCGGTGCGTTGGGTCAATCCTTTGAATTTGCCAGCGGGGAATTAATTCACACGGAAATCTCCCGGAAGTATAATCAGGCTGTTTTAAATGAGGTACTCAGCGGTACGGGCCTGTCAATCGTTGATAAGTTTACGGATCAAAAAGGCTATT
>CAKZUV010000004.1 GCA_937921555.1 uncultured Saprospiraceae bacterium | reverse complement strand
TAGAGATACTAAATAGATATTTTTGATCAGATTGAGGCTCTTTTTTGAGTGCATAGCCGCGCTATGGGCGATAAAAAAGCCGAAAAGATGGACAAAAAGATCATTTGGGAGCATACAAATTATTTTGGAATAAAGTCTAATATTTATCCTCTTTAATTTCGATTGAATGAGGCCAATAGTCAACAGTTATTGGCCAACAGCCTCAAAACCAAATATACGGGAAAAATGACCCAGAAGTTTTGTTTTCACCTCCTCAATTTCGACGTTTCTGCCCAATTCTGCCGCCAGGCTGGTCACCGATTTATCCGCATCGTCAATCCCGCAGGGAACGATATGTTTAAAATAATTCAAATCCGTATTGATATTAAAAGCAAAACCGTGTAAAGTAACCCAACGGCTCATGTGAACCCCAATCGCACAGATCTTCCGGTTCGGACTGCCTTCCAGCCACACGCCTGTGTAGCCTTTGATCCGCGTTGCCACGATCCCATATTCGGCCAGCGTAGCAATCACGACCTCCTCCAGGCTCCGCACATAGCGATGTACATCCGTGAAGAATTGTTCTAAATCAAAAATTGGATACGCCACAATCTGTCCCGGTCCGTGATAGGTAATATCCCCGCCCCGGTTGATCTTAAAATACTCCACGTTGTGTTCCGCCCGCTCGGCCTCGGTGAGCAATAAATGCTCCACCGAGCCACTTTTTCCCAGTGTATAAACGTGCGGATGCTGACAAAATAACAGATAGTTCTTTAGATGAATCCACTCCGAATCGTCGGTAATTTTCCGATTGTGACTACGGGCCGCTACTCCTTGCTGCTGCAGTTCCTGCTGATACGCCCAGGCCTCCGCGTAGGACATAACCCCAAGGTGCTGAACCTCAACGACGGGCAAAGAATCTGAACTTGTATCTTTTGACATTTTTTGTTTTTAGGCTGTTAGCTATTGGCTATTAGCTGTTGGCTTCTCTCGACCGCGATAAAAAAATCAGGTAATAAATTACACGAAATATACCCTGACAGAAAATTTCTGTTCTGTTTAATCCCACGATAAAAAATACACACGTTACACGCTCGCTCAGCGCTCTCTGTATCTCTGCGCGAAAATCACACCAACAGGAAAATCAAGGGACCGTTCAACAATCTGTGTTTTTTTGATACGTTAGCATTGCGTAAAAAGAGACTAATCAACCAATAAACTGATTAACATTTACTTATAAAAAATTATTTTATTTATATAAATTAAATTAATTGACTAAACACAGTTAATTGAACATCCCCAAAATCAATATTCAACATCCAACATCCAATATTCAATATTCAGTTTCCCCCTACTCCCCCTCAATCACCTTCTCCCCAATCTGTAACACACAACCCCGCTGAATGTTATACTGTCTCCGCAACGTTTTAAAATCCACATTATTAGCCACAATCTTACTCCCCCCATATTCCGCTTTTTTCTGGTAAGCCGCAAAACCCTGTTCGCAATTATCCAGGGTAATCTGATGAATCAGTACCGTTGACAAATCTTTGGCCGCCACCCCAATCGTTGCGCCGTTGACCCACATCCATTTGACCACCACGTCCGTTTCTTCGCCTACGCTGAGGCCCTTGTCCCCCGCGTTGTCCACCGTCGCCCGTTCCACCACAATATTACTGCCCGAAAAGTCCATACCGTCATTGTCCGTATCACGGAAACTACAATTGCGAATCACCCCTTTCGAAAAATCCACGTCCAGACCATCAAAAGGCGTATTAATCACCGTAGAATTTTTTAATTCAAAATCAGAGCGTACAATGTTAAGACCATCCTCGCAGTGGTTATTTCTAAAAACACTATGGTCAATATCCACCGGAGATTCGTAAAAATTAACAGCCCCCGTCAACGTCCAGCCGGAATAATCCAGGGTATTAAAATTGTCAAATATTACGTAGCGCAACGTGGACTTCCTAGGACCAGCCTGTAAAACCGAAAAGCCATTCGCCGTCTTATCCGACGAGGTAAACAAAACCGGATTTTCTTCTTTTCCGTATATTTCTACGGGACCATAACTAACCAGACCAGCGCGTTTGACAAAATCCAGCGTCGTGCCTTCTCCAATGCGCAGCGTATATTTTTCCGGAATCACCAGATGTTCCGCCACCCGATGTTCACCGGGCAACACGTTGACAAATTCTCCGTCTATCTGCAAAAAAGAAACCGTATCCAGATCCACTTTTTCCCGCATCGCAATCCGGGGGAAATTGTTAGTTGGTGCCGGAACATTTTTTATTTTGGTTTGAAAAACGGAATCCATCCCCAGTGTCCGAAAACACACATATTCCGCTCCTTCCGGAACGGTAAGGGCCGACATTTTTTGTTGATCTTGCTTATTCAAAGAGGACTTAAAAAGTTTTTCTTTGGTCTCGGTACGCAGCGGTTGTTCCGCTTTAATCGGTTCGTTTAACAAGGTGCGGTGATGAAATCCTTCCAAGACTATCGGTGCTGTCAGGTTCTCCGCGCAGTCTCCCTTTAACATACTGTACCCGACTACTTCCACCGGAAAAGAATGCATATTGATTAAGCCTAGAATCCGGGAACCATTGCCCTGAGATTGGGTAAAACTACGTAATGCCGTTTCGGGATAAGGATGAATTTTTGCGTGTATTTTCTGGGAACGGTACACGATCTTTTTTTCATCAAAATAATAAGCAGGTTCGTCGGTTTGAATCAGCTCCCGCAGTCGTTCCGTATCAGGTCGCACACTTGCCAGAAACTTATTGATAAATTTCAGATCACTGTATTGCTCTAAATATTGCAAATATAATTTCACAAATTCCGGCGATTTAAAAATCCGGTATTCGATTTTATCCGCGTCCTGCCGTTGTGAATTCAAAGCAGCCTCCCCGACCAGCCGGTCCAGTACGATTGGTTCGGTCGCGAAGCCGTCGTAGCCGACCGGTTCCAGTTTTCCGGTAGCCGGATTATAGTAAAAACGCTGATTATTCCAGTGCAGAGAATGGTAGGCTTGCATGATTTCCAGAATGGCATAATAGCGCGCCATCCGGTCCAGATCAAAAACTTCCTCGGCGGGCAATTCACCCGTTCGGTATTTATCCAGCAGGTTGTGGGCCACCTCAAACTGCGCACGTAACTTGGGCGTAGCTGCCGTTTTTTCCATCTGAAAAGACTCCACCGGAGCGGTTGCCAGATCCTTTCCCGGTCCCGCCAGTTCATTATTCATGGGCAGCCGGTATTCGCTTTGTTTTTGAATATATTGCCAGAAAGTATCCTCTGCGTATTTGACAATCGGGCCCTCGCGGCGTTTCTGATATTCCAGTAAAATCTTATCAAAATGTTCTTCGAGCGCATAAACGCCCTGATTTTCTCCGTTGATGGAAACGTTTAAAAAATCGTATCGGGTCGTGAGAATATCTGCTTGTTCCCAGAATTTATGGAGGACATATTCGTTCAGGTAAGAGCGTGATTTTGGGTGATGAATTGAAAAAACCCGCATGCGTTCCCAGGTATCTCCTTTTCTTACCTTGATCCGGTATCCGGTCTTTTTTCCGAGGTGATCCAGCCAGTCTCCTTTTAGCCGGAGTGCCACTTTTTGCGCGGTCGTTCCATCGGGTGCCTTTATCTTGGCATTGACCCAGTCGTCGTCCGCGGAAACCAAAATTCCAACCCGGCGGGCTTGATTTTTTTTCTTGTCTAACTTGTCCAGTCCTTTTTTGGAAATAGCCAAATCGAGGTGCTTCGGACTGAGATAATTCTGATAGGCAATGGGGGTGATTTCTTCGACCATCAGGTCATCAAACCAGGCAGCGATGGTCCCGTCGGTCCCTACACTGACTTCCAGTAATTCCGCGTTTTTTTCTGCGGCGGGCGTTGAAAAATATAATTCGATCTGATACCATCCGCGTTCCCGCTGAATGGGTAAATGGGATTGGTAAGATTTGTTAAAATCCTTGCCGGAAAATTCGGCGCGGAGGTTGACGACCGGTTCTACGTAATCTGCGTACGCCCAGACCGTGGCGCGGTAATGCTTGTTCGGTTCCGGATTAGCTTGTCGCCAGATAAAACCACGGTGATCTTTGGCTGGTGCATTTTTTTTAATTTCAACACTATAACTTCCGTTAAACGCTCTTTTATCAGATTGTAAATGGCCGTTACCGAACGTTTGGTCTGCGGATACTAAAACACTGTCTCTGCGATTTTCTGCGTCGGCAAAAATCATAGCGTCCAGGGATCGCTCACCGGGCTGACTGGCTACCGTTTTTATAATAAAAAAAACAGCCAGGCCCGCGAACAAGACCAGCATAAGCCAACCTAACTGCCGGGGAAATCGACGCATGGCCGGGGAATGATCTTTTAAAATCATATCATCAAATCGGGTTGGTCAACAATAGAAATCTGTGTTTCTCCGGATAATGCGAGTAGTGTTTTTTTAACCTGACTAACTTGCGCAATCGAATCCGCTTTACAGATATAAGACAAGTCCATTCCCGGTTTTAAGCTGTCCATCCGTTTTAGTTCTACGTACGAAAAAACGCCTGTTAGAATTTTGGTGATCTGTTCCAGGTCTTCTTCCTCCGTCGTAATATTAATAAACATCTTATCTTCCTGACGGAATTTTACTTTTCCACCCAGAGAGCGATTGATGTATAATAATCCCAGAATGATAAAAAAGGCAACGACCGCCAAAATCGGTTGATTGGCACCGCCCGCCAGACCAATTCCAATGGCGATAAAAAGAAAAGATAATTCTTCCGGATCTTTAATGGCCGCCCGGAACCGGACAATAGACAAGGCACCCACCAAACCCAGTGAAAGTGCCAGCGAACTTTTTACAATCGTGATGATTAGTAAGGTACCCAGTGCAATGGGCATAAAATTGCTCGCAAATTTAGCACGGTTGGCCACGGACCACCCGAAACGGACATAATACCAACGTAAAATAGATACCAAAATGGCAACAATCAGGATATTGAGCAAAAATTCATCTAATGGAATGTTGGCTGTAAATTCCTCAATATATTTTTCCTGTAATTTCTCTAGCAGGTTCATTGATCTAGTTTTTTGAAGAGGCAAAAGTACTTAAATATTAGTGCAACCTACTAGAAATTCGTCTTCTATTTGTCACAGTATTCCGGTCACCGTCCAGATTGTCAGCCGGGAGTTTCAAAAAAAGCTTTTTCTTGCGTATCTTCGCAGCGTACGGGAAATTCCCGTCTTTAACCTTAAATTTTTATGATGCATATTAATAAGATCATCCTTTTAGCGTTGTCACTGGCTACCTTTTTACTGACCAGCACGCTGATGAATGCCCAAAATCCCGAATCCAATCACGGGAACAAATTTGAACAAATTGATAATCTGATGTGGCCTCCCAATACTTACCGGGGCGCAGATGGTGCACCGGGACCGGATTACTGGCAGCAAAAAGTAGATTATATCATTGAGTGTTCTTTGGATACCAAGGAACACAGACTGACGGGTACCGAAACCATTACCTATCACAACAATTCGCCGAGTACCCTCCGCTATTTGTGGTTACAACTGGACGAAAATCAACACGCCGCCGATGCTGATAATCATATTTTTAACGGTAGCAACATGAGAGAAACCATGAGCGAAAGTGCACTGATGCAACTCGAAAACACAAAATATCTGGAAAAATACGGGGTCAATATAACAAAGATTACTTCCAATACAGGTAATGCGTTAGATTATACCATCAACAAAACCATGATGCGGGTTGATCTTCCCAAACCATTGAAGCCGGGAGAGAAATACGTCTTTAAAATCGACTGGAATTACTACCTGATTGACCGGATGAATACGCCGAGCTGGGGACGGGGTGGTTACGAATATTTTGAAGATGATAAAAACTACCTGTACACCATAACTCAGTGGTTTCCAAGACTTTGTGTCTATAACGACGTAGAAGGATGGCAGAATAAACAGTTTACCGGACGGGGAGAATTCGCTCTTCAGTTTGGAGATTATGATGTAAAAATGACCTTGCCGGAAGACTACGTAGTTGCTTCTACGGGTAGCTGTCAGAATTACAGCCAGGTCCTGAATGCTACGGAAAGAAACCGTTTGGCGAAAGCCAGAAAATCGGACAAGCCGGTGCAGATCGTTACGCTGGACGAAGCGCTGGTCGTTGAAAAAGCAACCCGTTCTACCAAAAATAAAACCTGGCATTTCAAGGCTGAAAATGTCCGTGATTTCGCCTGGGGTGCCAGTACAAAATTTGCCTGGGATGCGCAAAATTACCGCAATGGTGCGGGAGAGGATGTGCTTTGTATGAGTTATTACGGAGAAGAAGCGTACCCGATTTATAACCGCTATTCTACGAAAGCCGTGGCCCATACGCTGAAAGTATATGACCGCTATTCGTTGCCGTATCCGTATCCCGTTGCTATTTCGGTAGAAGCGGCCAACGGAATGGAATATCCCATGATTTCTTTTAATCCGGGACGGGCGGAAGAAGATGGTACCTACACCGAACGGGCAAAACAAGCCTGTATTTCCGTGGTTATCCACGAGGTGGGTCACAATTACTATCCGATGATTATCAACAGTGACGAACGAAAATGGTCCTGGATGGACGAAGGACTGAATACGTTTGTGCAGTTTATTGCCGAGCAGGAATTTGATAATAATTACAAGTCGCGTCGTGGACCGGCAGAGGGTGCCATCAGCTATATGAAGCAGAATAAAAATCGCCTCGAACCCATCATGACCAACAGTGATAATATCATCGGTTTTGGGGCCAACGCGTACATGAAACCCGCCACGGCGCTGAACATTCTACGGGAAACGGTGATGGGCCGCGAACTTTTTGATTTTGCTTTCGCAGAATACGGAAGACGCTGGGCGTTTAAACACCCTACTCCAACGGATTTTTTCCGGACGATGGAAGAAGCCAGTGGTGTGGATCTGGATTGGTTCTGGAAAGGCTGGTTTTATGGTATTGACGCGGTGGATGTTTCGCTGGACAGCATCAAATGGTACAAGGCCGATCTGGTCAATGATCCCGAAAAGAAAGAGCGGGAATGGACCGATGTAGTAAAAGCGCCTTACGATCATATTTCTAAAAAGCGAAATAAAGCGGCAGGAATGGAATTTGAGGTGGACAAAGATCCTGAACTGGTGGATTACTACACCAACTACAAACCGTGGGAAACGGCGGATTCGATCATCAGTGGTAAAACGTACCTCTACGACGAAACTTTTACCAAAGAAGAAAAGGAAAAGATGTTCGGCACCAAAAATTACTACGAACTGAACTTCACCAATGTCGGTGGACTGGTGACGCCGCTGATCATCGAATGGACGTTTAAGGACGGTACCAAAGAGATTGACCGGATTCCGGCGGAAGTCTGGCGGAAGAACGAAAATAATCTGACGAAGGTTTTTGTAAAAGAAAAGGAAGCGACCGCCATTGTTCTGGATCCTTACAAAGAAACCGCAGACGTGGACGAATCCAATAACTTATGGCCCGTAAAGGAATTACCTACGAGATTCCAGGTGTTTAAGAAGAATCGTTCCGAAAAGCGGTTGAATCCGATGCAGAAGGCGATTAAGCGGGGGGAGATTATTAAGCCGTAATTTTTTGATGTGCAGATTTGTGGATGTGCGGATGTGCGGATGTGTGGATTTGTGGATGTGTGGATGTGCAGATTTGTAAGTAAAAGACCACATATTGATATTTTTTTAAAAATACAGGAAAAAGCTTCTGAGCAATCAGGGGCTTTTTTTTGTTGTTATGCAGGGCTATCGAAGGTCTATTGGGATGTAAACAACTCATAAAATGAAAAAACACTACTTTATTATAATTTTTTTCTTGCTTGTAGGATGCAGTAACGATTGTCCTACTATTTACAAAAAAAAATTCATGTTTTCTCAATTTGAACTGCTGATTCCCAGTGAATTAGTTAAAGAATCAGGTTGTATTTTTAATGATATGATGTCCAACTGTATTAATATTACGGATGTGAATGGTGTCTTAGATCTTAGGATAGAGCACTATTTGGATGTAACTAATGAGGATAGAGTCAGTATGGCAAAAAAAACAATCATTGATATGCTAAGGAAGCGTAATCCTGATTTAACATTCGAAAAAATTCTAGAAGAAAAAAATAAATTTATCATAGCCCATACGTCTCCGATTGACGATAATAGAGTTTATTTAGGAGTAACGGGGATGATCTTTGATAAAGAAAATGTAATAGAATTTGAATACGAACAAAGGCCTGAGGGAACCAAAAGTAGAGAATGTTTACTCAAGGATTTTATAAAAATTTTTGATTCCTACAACTGAGAAAAAGAAATCGCATTATTACTTTAGGACAAGTTCCAGAGGAAGTGATTCAATAATTAAAACCAGCCCCCAAACAATTCCTGCCACTTTTCTAAACTCAATCCCCGTATTATTGTTTCCCTTTTAAATTCTAAAAAAATGAGCAAACCAGCGCAATACGATCATAAGGGCAGACCGACCGTTCTTCATCCATACAATGTTTTCCTGTCTCTGTTTCTGGCAGGTATTACGATGTTGTTTCTGGCACTGACGGCCTCGTATATTTATACCCGGATTCAGATGGATATTCCGCCGATTCATCTGCCACCGCTGTTTATTATCAATACGGTCATTCTGATTGCCAGTAGCTATACCATGAAGATGGCCAACGACGCGTATAAAGCGGACGACACGGAAAAATATATTCAGTCCCTGATTTATACCATCGTTTTGAGTCTGATTTTTATGGCTTCACAGGGTGTCGCCTGGACGTTGCTTTTCCAGAATAATATTCCAATTGCCTACAGTACGACGGCCTCTTATCTTTACGTTATTTCTTTTTTACACTTTGCCCACGTCATTGCGGGGATTCCGTTCCTGGTATTGTTTATCCGCGCCGCCAAGACGAGGATGAAAGATCCGGTGAGTGTGCTGGTCTATTTCTCTGATCCGGAAAAGAAAATCAAACTCAAACTGCTGACTTCCTACTGGCATTTTCTGGATATTCTGTGGATCTATCTCGTGGTATTTTTCTATCTGAACTATCTGATTAGCTAAGAGTATGTCTAAATCTGTCCGCCCCAACCGTTACGCACGCGGTAAACCTCCTTCCTGCCATTTGTCTGCAAATGGTCGTTGTTTGATGGATTTAATATAGCTTTAACAAATTGAAAATAAGAACCATCTTTCAAAAAAGAGGGGTTTTACCTATCTTTGCGGCCAGGAGTTGTGTGATAAGCAGGCAAAATGTTAACTTACCGATTGATCGCTGATCATTAGACACCTCCCATTATATCTACACTTTGATAAAATTCAACCTCATTATGAAAAATTCAAGTATCCTTTTTTTGTTTCTATTCTTATCATTTTCCGGCTGGCACTGTGGAGACAGCGCTTCGGTCCAGGCGCCGGCAAACGGAGCGGTTTTATTTGGTAAAATTGCCGATGCGGGAGATATGAAGATGTTTTTGGACGAATGGCATTTTGACGGAACAACCAACGTACTGGCTTACACAGATATTAAATCGGATGGTTCTTTTGAAATTCCAGTAGAAAATGGACTAAAAATGGGTATTTACCGAATGCGGATCGGTGCGAAGAAAGCAATGATAGCTTTTGATGGTACCGAAAAAAAGGTGGAAGTTACCGGCAATTTAGCAGAATTTGATAAATTTGGATTTGAAGTAAAGGGCGCTAATTCCACCAATCAGTTGAACACGCTGCTCAAAAAATTCACCGCCGATCCGAGTGATATTGAGACCATCCGGACCAGCGCCGAAAGTGCGGCCAATCCCGCCATCAGCGGATTTATCGCCCACCAATTTTACCGCGAGAACGAAGCGCTTTTAAGTAGCTACAAAGAAATCAACGCCAAAATACAGCGGGCCGCTAAAGATTCCAAATATGCCAAAGATTTCAGTACCTACGTTTCTTCGCTGGAGCAAAAGATTGCGGTAAAGAAAGCCAACGCTTCGCTGGCCGTCGGACAGGTGGCCCCCGACATCAATCTACCAAGCCCGGATGGAAAAAATTATAAACTCAGCGATCTGAAAGGAAAAGTGGTCCTCCTGGATTTCTGGGCGAGCTGGTGTGGTCCTTGCCGTAAATCCAATCCCCACGTAGTGGAAACTTACAAAAAATATAAAGATAAGGGCTTTACCGTTTATAGCGTATCGCTGGACGGAATCAATCCACGGTTACTTCCCCGGTTGGGTAACGATCAGGCCCAGATTGACGCTCAGCTGGCGTCTGCCAAAGATAAATGGATTGCGGCCATCAAGAGAGATCAGTTGCTTTGGGAGACGCACGTAAGTGATCTGAAACACTGGAACTCTCCGGTGGCTAAGATGTACAATGTACGGGGTATTCCGAATACCTATCTGATTGACAGAGAAGGTAAAATCGCGCTGGCAGGCATCAATCCGTTGAGTCCCGCCTTTGATTTGGAAACGGAGATTAAAAAATTGCTCTAAAAAAACTAAGATAATATCGTAAAAAGGCCCGAATCCACCCGATTCGGGCCTTTTTATTTTTTAATTCTTAAGGTAAGCGTTAAGGTTTTATTAAACTCCCCGTAGGGAGGTTTGATTATTGTATTTTTAGATTGATTCTTGCTAAATTTGTTTGGTTGGGATTACTATAATTAGTACTCATAGACCATTTATTCATTAACTGATTTTGATTAGGAAAATTTAACTTAACAATGAGAAGGCTGGGATTTTTACTACCTATCGCTATATTGATCTTACTCGGACTGTTCAGCTTTCAGACTTCCTCTGATACGCCTCCTCCGATACCTGTGCAGGGTCAGACGATTACCTGGATGACCTTTGAGGAAGCCATAACTGCCGTCAAAAAAGAAAAACGTAAAATACTCATCAGCGTACACACCGAATGGTGTGGCTGGTGTAAACACATGGACAAAACGACTTTTCAGGATCCCAACATCATCAAATTTATCAACGAAAAATTTTACGCTGTCAAACTGGACGCGGAACAGCAAGAAGATATCACCACGCCGGAAAAAGTGTATAAATTCGAAAAAGGGGAAGGAAAAGAACGGGGTTTTCACCAACTGGCCGTGGCACTGACCATGGGCAGATTAACTTTGCCCAGCACCGTATTTCTGGACGATAATTTCCGGGTGCTCCAGCCCATTCCGGGATACAAAGATCCTAAAACTTTTGAAATGATTATGACCTACTACGGAAACGATCATTTTAAACAAACACCGTGGACGGTCTACCAAAAATCGTATGTTCCACTGAATAAATTAAACCCGACTTTGATTTCTGAATAGTTTTTTGCGGGTTACAACATCCCTTTTCCGACCCATTCCAACTCAATTACCTCCGCCCGGTAACAAGGCTTTAATACCGAAATATTATCAAGTAGAATATTTCCATTATAACTAAAAAACAACCCATCCATCGACTGTGCCTCGATGATAATATACCGGATATTCTCGGTTGGTTCCAATCTGAAAAAATAGCGTTTCCAGGCGGTATGTGAAATAGCTTTGGATGCTCCGAGCAGGACATCTTTAGAACAGCTTTTGGTCCCCCCCCAAATTTGAATTTTTACGGGTTTATTGTAGTTTGCGTACGTTTTTGAGTGCGCCAGATCAATCCCGAATTCGTAGCAATCCCCTTTTTGAATCGGTTTGGAAAGCTGCTGACCCACCGATTCCCAGCTACCATCCTGACGGGTAATCAACCCCATATACGTCTCCCCGTCGGAAGGCTCGTTGTACACGCCCCAGGAGCCCGGCAGAATATCCGGCGTACTCCCCTGCTCACAACCCTGCCACCCCATCGGCACAATAGCGTCCTGCGGTTCCCCTTCAAAACTGCTGTTATTAAGCGTAATCTGCCCGGTAACCGGGGCAGCAAAATTCAATAAAAGTAATAGAAAGAAAATGGATGGTTTAATCATTCGTAGCGGTTCTAGTGGGGCAAAAGTAGTGTATTTTACCAAAATTTATAGTTCGTTTCGGATAAAACGTTCCGGTTACCGGAATTATTTTTAAGTTATTAAATGAACCAATTTCGCCGGGCAGCGTAATCAGGATACTGAAACGCACCTGAAAAAAGGCAGGTCGAATCCCGAAATTACCGTTACAAAGTACCGGGTTACAGAAAAAATTGAGGGAAAAATTGTAGATTTGCGCTTAAATCATTTAGCATGAGTAAAAAGAAAAAAAGAGTTGTTACGACCAAAAAAACGGTATTGGCTACTCCAACCGTTGCCCGTCGTCAAACGACCACTGAAGCCCCATCGTCCACAACCGAACTGATTTTCACCCGGCAAAACTATATGCTCATGTTGATCGGAGCAGTTTTGATTATCGCAGGAATGTTGCTGATGACCGGCGGTGCCCAACCCGATCCCGATACCTGGGATCCGGATATTATTTACAGCAAAAGAATTACCCTGCTGGCTCCCATGGTGATCATCACTGGCCTTATTATTGAAATAGTTGCCATATTCAAAAGATACTAATTCATTTTCATGGAAGAAATTTTTCGCGCCATTGTTCTGGGCATCGTTCAGGGCCTGACGGAGTTTTTACCCGTCAGTAGTAGTGGCCACATCGAATTGGCAAAAGTTATTCTGGGTGATCAGAGTGTAGCTAAACAGTCTATGCTTATGACCATCATGCTTCACGGTGCCACCGCCCTGAGTACCATCATCATTTTCAGAAATGAAATCAAAGAAATTTTTAAAGGACTTTTTCAGTTCAAACGCAACGAAGCGAGTGAATTTTCCGCTAAAATAATTTTATCGATGATTCCGGCGGCCGTCGTCGGATTGCTTTTCGAGGAACAAATGGAAGCTTTATTCGAACGGCAGATTTTATTGGTTGGTGCTATGTTGCTGGTCACCGGATTATTACTGCTCCTCGCCGACCGGGCCAAAAATACCGATAAAAAAGTCGGTTTTGGTCACGCGCTTATTATCGGAATATCGCAGGCCATTGCTATCCTGCCGGGTATCAGTCGTTCGGGTGCTACGATTTCCACTTCTGTACTTTTAGGAATTGACCGGGAACGGGCCGCACGCTTTTCTTTTCTGATGGTGGTTCCCCTTATTTTTGGGAAAATTGCCAAAGATTTACTGAGTGGTGATCTCACTTATTCGGACGGTCAACTGGTACCGATTCTGGCAGGTTTTGCGGCCGCTTTTCTGACGGGGCTCGTCGCCTGCACCTGGATGATTCAACTGGTAAAAAGCAGTAAATTATCCTATTTTTCCATTTATTGCTTTATCGTCGGTGCTTTAGCCATTGGTTACAGCCTTTTTTAGGTTGAGAAAATAAACCTTCCCGAGGCAATCCATCAGGGTATCGCTCAAAGCTGAATACAATTAATCGGTAAAAGCATTTCAATCAATATTCTTGAGCCTGCTACGGAAACTGTAAAAAGCAAAAAACGCAATAAACATTGAAGTAAATAATATTTATAAAATATTCGCAATTTTAGATTTACACGTTAAACGCTTTGCGCCTTTGCGCGACAAAAAACTTTTCAGAGGAGTCTCATGATTTGATACCTGCCGGCCGGACAGGCGGGTCCATGATTCAATATTCCAAAGCAAGGTTAAATAAAAGGATGACGTTGAATGATTTACTTTTAGCCCTTCATTGGCACAAATAATATTAAAATTCCCCTACATGCTGCCCGCAGATCCTCAGGCATTTTTAGCCGGACAAGTTTTATTGATCAACAAACCACTGACCTGGACTTCGTTCGACGTAGTCAATAAAGTTCGCTATCAGCTCAAGCGATTGCTGAATATCAAAAAAATAAAAGTGGGCCACGCGGGTACCCTCGATCCGCTGGCAACGGGATTGTTGATTCTTTGCACGGGAAAAATGACCAAACAGATTGATGGATTTCAGGGGCAACCAAAAGTTTATACGGGTAAATTAATGCTGGGAAAAACGACCCCTTCTTTCGACGGAGAAACGGAAGTTGACCAGAATTTTCCCACCGAACACATCACCGCCGAGCTGATCGAAACTGCCCGGCAAAAATTTCTGGGAAATATCACGCAATTGCCACCGATGTATTCTGCCGTAAAGATGGACGGCGTTCCGCTCTACAAACTAGCCCGGGAAGGAAAAACCAGAGCACTAAAACCACGTCCGGTAGAGATTTTTGATTTTGATGTAAATACCGAAAATTTACCCGAAGTTGGTTTTCGGGTCCACTGCAGCAAGGGAACTTATATCCGCTCGCTGGCCAATGATTTTGGTAAAGCCGTCAATAGCGGTGCGTATCTTACCGAGCTTTGCCGAACGGAAATTGGTGATTTTAAACTGGACGACGCCTGGGAACTGGAAGAATTGATCGCAGCAATGGGCGCGATGGGAGAATAAGTTTTTGGTCGAAATGTAAATACAAAAAACTTAAAATACCAAAAAATTCAGGACGTTCGGCGGGGACTTTTCCCTGAAGTGTGTCAGCGCGAAAGCTTTCCTTCAGGAATACAAGGTGCGGGATGCCAAATGACACATATAACCGTACAGTCCCCCGGCGTTACTTTCCGACTTTTTCTTCCCGGAGAATTTTCTCCATTTTTCTTCCTCTTGCTAATTCATCGACTATTTTATCTAAAAATCTTACCTGACGGGTTAAGGTATTATCGATTTCTTCGATTCGGTATCCACAGATGACACCTTTGATCAGATGAGCATTCGGATGCACAGTGGCATTTTTAAAGAATGTTTCGAAGGTCTGTTTTTCATCAATACATGCTTTCAGTTTGACCTCATCGTATCCCGTCAGCCAGGTGATTACCTGGTGCAGTTCTGCTTTGGTTCTGCCTTTTTTTACTACCTTATTCAAATAATGGGGATAAACGGAAGCAAACGTCATTTTAGCAATCCTTTCGTTGTGTTCAGCGGTAACTTTCATTCTCTTATTTTTAAAAGTAAAATAAAACATTTTTCAATGTTGAACAAAGTTTATTTGTTCTCTTTTTAAAACCATAACTTTACTCAAATTTAGCCAATAGCCAAATGCTAAAAACCAATAACAAAACTTGGCTAAAGTCGAGCTTTATTATTAGACTTTATAGCGTTCAGTAATAAATTTTCACCCACACAGACCTATTTTTACATGATCCAATTTCGACACCTTGTTATCATTTTGACGGCGTTTTATTTGTGTGCCTGTGCCGCCAAAAAGCCATACATAAGATATCCAAATATAATAAAAGAACAGTCATTATCAGAAAAAGACGTTGATTATGAAGTTTTTTTGGTTGGAAATATTGGAGATACAAGCGGCGTATTGACCGATTCCAGGATCGTGGACCTGATCAAATCCGAGCTGATCACTACGGATATTCCACAGTCTGTTATCCTTTTGGGGAACTCCGTCAGCGAAGCAGGCTTTCCGGAAACAAAAACTGCCGCCTATCAAAAGATGGATCTGGAACTGAGGCATTGCGTCGAAACGCTCAGTGAATATACGGACAAATTATACTTCGTTCCCGGTAACAGAGAATGGTTTGACGGCGACGATTATCGGGTTTCTTCCGTTCAGAAAGTAGAAAAATACCTTCAGGAGATTGCAGATAAGAATGTTTTTGTCCCGTCCCACGGATGTGGAGAACCCAAAAAGGTAAAACTTACGGATGACTTGTTACTAATCATCATCGATTCACAATGGATCTTACAGGGAGACCAGTCCCATGAACGTACCAGAAGAGGCTGCGAGATTAACACGGAGGAAGAACTGGTGGTGTACGTTCAGGATGTGCTGGCCAAAAATAAAAATAAAAATGTCATCATCGCTGCACACCACCCCGTTTTTTCAAATGGGAAAACAGGAGGCAATCAACCGTTTTCCAGTCAGCTTATTCCTTTTCCAATCCTAGGTAGTATCGTTTCCGGGGTCAAAAAAATAAATGGAGGCCCACAAAGATTTGGTCATCCACAGTACGAAGCTTACCGGGAAGTGGTTGATGATATCCTGGATGATTTTGAAGGTGTTATTTTTGCGGCTTCCCACGAAAATAATCTCCAGACTCATTTTCAGGAGGACAATCATTATCTGGTAGCGGGTGGTGGCAACAATACAGATTTTGTCAGAAGAGCCGGCACCGCCGAATTCGCCTACATGAAGTCAGGATTTGCTAAAATCACCCACACCAAAGACCTCGAATTATGGCTGGAATTTTACGTACCCGATCCGCTTAATCCACTCAAGGCCAAAGCCGTCTACCAGGAATTATTATACAAAAAAACAATTATTGATTATACCGATACGACCATTTACAAACCGCTGAATGAATATCCGGACACCCAGAAGACGGTGGCTTCCAAGGTTTACAAAAACCGAAAAATCGGGATGGGAGAAAACTACCGCATGGAATGGAGCACGGAAGTTAATGCGCCCGTTTTTCTGCTCGAAGAGTTTTCGGGAGGCGTATTCCCGGTCCGTCAGGGTGGCGGAACAGAAACCCGTTCGCTCCGGCTGGAAGACAAACAGGGACACCAGTGGGTGCTGCGTACCATCGACAAAAACATTGAAAAAGTAGTACCTCGTATTTTAAGAAAGACTTTTGCTAAAGATTTGGTGCAAGATGGAATTTCTTCAGCTCATCCGTACGCAGCCATTGCAATTCCGGGGATGGCAGATGCGGCAAATATTTACCACGCCAATCCCAGATTTGTCTGGGTACCAAAGCAGAAAGCATTGGAAGATTATAATCCCGGTTTTGGTGATAAATTTTATCTTCTGGAAGAAAGACCGGGCGGCAACATGGAAGGACATCCGGATTATGGCGGTGCCAAAGAATCCATCAGTACCATTGAATTACTGGAAAAAACAGCAAAAAATCATAAACACGTCATAGACCAGCAATATGTTTTACGGGCCAGACTTTTCGATCTCCTGATCGGAGACTGGGACAGAGACGGAGATCAGTGGCGCTGGGGTTTATATCCCGATGCCGACGGAAAAAAGACCATTTACCGGGCCATTCCCAGGGACCGTGATCAGGCATTTTTTAAAAACGACGGACTATTCAATTACATCATCAGCAGGCCCTATTTCTATCCTTCGTTGCGAAAATTTGAAAAAGAAATAGATTTTCTTCCCGGTCTGGTTTTTGACGCAGGAAGTTTTGACCGGCAATTTTTATCTCAATTAACAAAAAATGATTTTATCCAAACAGCCCGGAAAATGCAGACCAGCATTACGGACGGGGTGATTGAAAACGCACTCCGGGATTGGCCGGATCAGATTTATGAACTCAACGGCGCGGAGATTGCTGAAAAAATCAGATCCCGGAGAGATCATCTGGTTCAGTACGCCGAAAACCTATACGCGTTGCTAAGCGAAGAAATTACGATTACCGGAACCAACGGTATGAACATTTTTAATATCAAAGCCCTACCCGACGACCAACTGGACGTTGAAGTTTATCATTTGAAAAAAGACGGTGAGTCTCATCTGATCTGGTCGAGAATCATTGACGGCAAAGACTGCAACGAATTGCGTCTGTACGGGCTGGACGGATCGGATACCTTTAACTTTTCGGGCGACGCTATTTCTTCGGTCAAAGTCCGATTGATCGGCGGACACGATCAGGATATTCTCAGTAACAACAGCAAAATAGATATCATCGCCTATGACCGTCCCGATGGAATGCAACTAACAGGCACCAAAGTGAAAGCCAACCTGAAAAATCAGCTCGCCATCAACCGGTACGATGAACCCGTGGCGCAACTGGACCGGACACTGCACTACCCTTTCTTCGACTTCTATACGGACGAAGGCCTTGGAATTACCTATAATTTTTTACTGAGGCGTTTCGGTTTCAGAAAAGATCCCTACAAATCCCATCACCATCTGAATTTGGGTTATTACACCGCCAATTCTGCTTTTATTGGAAACTATAACGGCCATTGGGTCTCGGTTTTTGGTCCGAATTGGGATATCAAAGTGGAAGCGGAATTTACTGGTCCCGTCTTTACCCAGTTTTTTTACGGACTGGGAAATGAATATAAAAATTTTGAAGAAATTCTTTCGGATCAGACAGGAGCAGACAGGACCCAGTTTTTTGCGGTAAGAGGTACCCATATTTATTTGAATACCTTTATTGTCAGAGATCTGGGCAGTAACAGAACGCTGTCCATTGAGCCGTTATTTGAATTTTTAAATATTAAAAATCGTCCGATTAGCCCTGATAATGGTCAGTTTATTTTTCTCCCCGAAGCGGGCCTTACTTCTTTCGATTTCAAAGACAAATGGTACACGGGTCTGGGAATCAATTACACCAGTAACCGGGTTTATAAAAAACTTCTACCGACTCGCGGGTACGTATTTAACGCCGGTGTAAAATTCAGACAAGGCCTGTCCAGTCCTCAGTTACGAAATCTTACCCTGGAAACCAGTCTGCAAGCCTATATCCCTTTTTCTCCTACCCGAAAGGTGGTCCTGGCCACAAATATCGGTGCGGCCTACACTTTTGGAGATTACGAATTTTTTCATGCCAATTATCTGGCAGGCAGGAACCGGTTGAGAGGATTCAGAAGGAACCGATTTGCCGGAGATGGCATCTTTTATCACGCCACCGATCTGCGAGTTAAAATTCTTCAGGGACGGCGGGGATTGCGGACGGGTGTCGGAGTATTTGCCGCGTTTGACTACGGACGGGCATTTTTTGATGGTGATAATAATGCCAACAGCATTCATACAAGTTATGGGGGTGGTTTTTATCTGACTCCGATCAATCTGATCGGCCTAAAGTTTGGTTACTACGTCGGCGCGGATGATACGCAGGTCGTAGTTGGTGGGTCGATGTCTTTTTAGAGAAAAGCTTTACCAAACTTATTTCGAATCATAGCAAATCGCTAATAGCCTGGCAGATAATTTTAAGTTCACTTGGGTAAACCTCTGGAAAGCCGAAACGAAAACCAAAAACGCTCTAAATCCTCCTGTATTTCACCACTCTTTGTTGTTCTATATTTTCCACTTCCATTTCATTAATTGACAAACTTAAAATCTTATAACAACTATTTCCCACCATAAAAAATTCACCATCCATATCGATGGCTCCTTCGCAATCTTTGACAACTTTAAATTTTTGTGCCAGTTCGGAAAATTCCGCTCCTTCCGTTATTTCCAAAAATATTTTACCCCGGACTTGTAATTTTTTTTCCGGCAGGTCCACTTCTCGCCATTCACCCTGCATCCGTTGAAAATTATTGGTCATTTTATCGGGCCGGGAGATGTCCGCTGGCGTCGCTACGGTGCCTGGCTTTGGAGTAACAACGGGTGGTGTAGTCGTCTTTGGTCCATTTTGGCAAGCAAAGAGAAGACAAGTGCACACCATCAAAAAAATCTTTAAACAATCAATTTTCATTTTAATGTATTTTTGCTATTTTGAAATTATTTTAAAAATAAAAACAGACATCAACAGACTTTGTCCAGGCTTTGTTGAATATCCGATTTTAAATCTGTTACGTGTTCCAGTCCGACCGAAACCCGGATCAATCCGTCGGTAATTCCCACTTTCTGACGATCTTCCGGCGATAGTTTATGATGGGTCGTGGAAGCAGGATGGGTGACAATCGTTCGGGTATCTCCCAAATTAGCACTTAGTGTACAAACCTGCAAATTATCCAGAAATAGTTTTCCAGCGACCAGTCCACCTTTCAGCTCAAAGGTAAACAAACCACCTCCCTGACTCATTTGCTTCCTGGCAATCGCAGATCCGGGATGACTGGGCAAAAACGGATAACGGACATTTTTCACCATTTCCAATCCATCCATCCATTCCGCCATTGCAAAAGCATTGTTACAATGACGGTCCATCCGGACAGAAAGCGTTTCGAGGCTCTTGGACAATACCCAGGCATTGAAGGGAGAAAGGGAGGGACCAGTATTTCGCAAAAAGCGCCGGACCGGCGCAACGTGTTCCGCATCTCCCGCTACCAGTCCGCCAACTACTCTGCCCTGCCCGTCAATAAATTTGGTCGCAGAATGGGTCACCAGATGAGCACCAAAATTCATCGGTCGCTGTAAATATGGTGTAGCAAAACAATTATCCACCACCATTAACAATTCTTGGTCTTTACAAAACAGGCCGACCTTTTCCAAATCTATAATATCCAGACCAGGATTAGAAGGTGTTTCCAGAAAAAACATTTTGCTGTTTTTCTTTTTGGCCGCAGCCCAGGTCATCGGGTCCGTCCCATCCACGAAAGTTGTTTCGATTCCCCAGCGGGGCAACCAATTCATCAATACCTGATAGGTAGAACCAAAAACTGCCCTTGCACAAATCAAATGATCCCCCGTCTGCAAATGTCCCATTAATGCTCCAAAAACGGCGGACATACCCGAAGACAACGCTACGGCATCTTCGGTCTCTTCCAGACTCGCCATCTTGGTTTCAAATTCCCGGCAATTGGGATTGGTAAAACGACTGTAAACATTTCCAGGTTCTTCGCTCGCGAAAACGGCCCGCATCTGCTCGGAATTCTCAAAAGTAAAACTGGACGTCGGAAAAATCGGAACACTGTGTTCCCGTTCTCCCGTTTGTTTATTTTGTAACCGAATCGCTCTGGTCTCAAACTTTTTTTTCATATTTTTTTACTATCAGGCTTTATAAAAATTTTCTGCCACTATACCATCACACCGTTGATGGAAAATTCATAACTAACCTCCACCTGATGATCCAGCATTTTTACAACTGAACAATATTTATCCAGCGACATATCAATCGCTTTGCGGACCTTGTCTTCCTTCAAATCTCCTTTGAACTGATAAAGAAAAGTGATTTTTTTGAAGACACCTGGAATACTATCTACCCGTTCTCCCACTATTTCGATCTTCAGGTCGTCAATGGTTTGCCGCATTTTTTTTAGTATTAAATGAATATCAATACTGCTGCAACCACCCGCAGCCATCAAGACCAGTTGCATGGGACGAACGCCTTTGTCCTCGCCATCACTTGTTTCACCACCGTCTATATCGACCGTGTGTCCTTCGGCACTCGTCGCGCGGAAATGGACGGCCTGATTCATTCTTTCTAATGTAACTTTCATAAGTTCAGTATTTCTTTTTTAATATTTGTATTTAATTGATTATTTTTCAAAATATGGACGAACCTGACTTCACAAGAACCCGCTTCTCCGCCACCGGGGAGCGGATGATAAGGCTGGGCGTCCATTTGCGGCGTATCTCCGGTACCGGGGTAAAGCAGGATTCCCTTTCGGGCACCAAAATACTGATTATAAACAAATATCTGTCTGAGATCTTCCATCGAAGGTTTTCCATCCGACAACATTTTCCATTTGGTATCCAGGATCAGCTGCGCATTTTTTGTTTTAATAAAAATATCCGGCCTGATCTTTCGGTTGAGCCAGAAAGGACGCTGCATTTGCTGATAGATTTCAATATCCGGTGTACGGGCTTTTGCCAGTTGTTTATAAATAAATTCCTCAAAAAGCTGGTTCATATCAAACAGGATCGCCAGTACGTGGTGTGTTCCCGTTCGGATATCCGGTTGAAAATTTTTGAGAATTAAATATCCCAGTTCCAGTGCGGGCCGGTATTTCAAAAAAGCTTTATCGCTCAGGATCTGCCGGAATCCTTTTTCAGAAAATGGCCACGATGCCAATGTGGGAAAAGCAGATTCGAGTCCGTAAGCCTTATTTTTCAAAACCGGATTATCCGTCAGCTGTGGCAAAATTTGCAGAGCCTCGCGGAGCATACGGTTAGCGGGATTAGAATAATCGTAACGATCCCGGCGAATAAAAAATCTTTCCTGGTGGGTGGTATTAAATTGTATCTGCTTTTGAAAATTCAACTGCCCCTTCCAGGCCTTTTCGTTTTGTTGAAAGGACCGGTATTTACGAATCAATCCTCCCCGCAGCAGTTCCTGCACTTTTTCCAGAAAATGAGAAAAATAATAATCCAGTAAAAAATTAGGACGAATCCCCAGCCCCGTCGTCGCAGTAGTTTCTATCTTTAAAACACCTGCCTCTGCCAGCATTTCCAGCAACACCCGACGCCAAACTTCCGGCGCGGCGGCCTCGGTTTTAGGCAATATTTCAATAACTAAAGTTCCGACCTGTAAGACACCAACATAATGACCGAACCGTATACCATCCGGTAAAATCTGATACCAGTGGTGGTTTCGGTGATTTTTATATCGCACCAGCGCCCGGTAATCCGTAGTCGTAAAAACCCGCCCGGACCACTCCATTCCTATCCGTATCACCTGATGTTCAAACACACTAATCTGCATAAGGGGAAAGGTAAATATTTATCAGGAAATCAGGGCTATCGCAGAGAGAGTTCCTGATTTTTTTTTGAGAAAAAGAAAAAATCCAAACACATCAAAACTTATTTTAATGTTTTTCGTAAGCCAATTAAACACTGCTTCAGTTAAATATTTCAGGTAAAATAAATCTGAAAATCTCTTTGGAGTTGGTCAACTAAACTATAACCTTAAGATCATGAAATACTTTTACCCCTTACTACTAATTCTGATTTTCACCACTATTTCGAACGGCCAGGACATTCACACCCTCTATTCGCTTCCTTCTGATAAAATGGCTGAAGGACTGGAAATCAACAATTTAAGAAGCATTAACTCAAGTAAACTGGACTATTGTCCGATTCCCTATAACGGGGGTATCATATTTACCAGCAACCGGACCGAGAATATGCCGTGGTACAAAAGAATGTTTTCAAAAGCCTATTCTAACTTACTTTTCACCACAAATACCGGCAATAATAATTATACCAAACCTTTTAGTTTACCCGGCAAAGTTAACGGAAAATTCAACGAAGGTGCGGCCAGTATTTCTACTAGTGGGAATCAAATGTTTTTTACCCGCAACGCTGTAAAAAAGAATAAAGACGGATTGTATGATCTGAATATTTACTCGGCTCAACTGGTAGATAAAAAATGGCAGAATGTAGCAGAGCTTGATCTGGGTGCCGGTGATTTCACAAATTGCCACCCGGCAATTTCAGCCGACGGACAAACACTCTATTTCGCTTCCAACCGTCCCGGTGGTTACGGAGGAATGGATATCTACGTTACGCATCTGGTAGAAGGAGAATGGGGTAAACCCGTCAATCTTGGCTCCGCCGTTAACAGTAACAAAACAGAATTATTTCCACAAATCGGACAAGCGGGAGAATTATATTTTTCTACCGACGCAGCCGGTGGTGCTGGTCAACTGGATATCTGGGTTAGCCGTATCGGGGCTTCGGGAACAAGAATGGCAAAACAAAACATGGGTGCTCCCATCAATTCTCCGGAAGATGATTTCAGTTTTGTGATACTGCCAGATAGCCGTACCGGTTATCTGACCAGTAATCGTAAAAATGGAATGGGTGGTGATGATATTTACAGCTGGGAAGTGACCTTGCCGCAAGAAATAGAAATCGAAACAGCTCCCGCACAGGAACAACTTTTCACCAAAATTAACATTACGAATCACAACAACGAAGTACTGGACGCAGCACAGCTTACACTCGTAGAAATTTCTTACGACCTCGTAGATGTACCCAGTTTAAACCAACCATTCTTTATCAGCAATAATCTGGACCAGTCTCTAATTGATATGATCGGAAAGAGAGTCCCCCCCCTTAACAATGAAGCCGCAAAACCGCTATATCTGATTAGTCCGGAAAGACAATACTTTCTGGTAGCCGATCATAATGATTATAAAACCACCCAGCAAGTGGTCTCAGGAGCATCTCTAATTCAGGATGGTGCTTACGCTTTACAATTGATGCCAATTAATGAAGATTATATGTTAATGGCGGCAAATACTCCGAGGGTTAATCCCGTAAACGGGCCGACCCAGGCAGACCTGAATATGGTAAATCCCGCAGATTTACCGATTGCATCCGCCACCACGCCTCAGGATGATATCCCGCTTGTTTTGGTAGCAGCCGTGCCTCCAACGACGGACGACGAATTTACCAGTAAAGGCGGCGTCATTTTAGAAACGGATAAAGCAGAAGTAGCCGAAAAAGCCTATTTCCCGTTATTCAGCAGTATCTACCACGCATTCAATAAGTACATTCTCAATTCCAATACAAAAGAAGAACTGTCAGATGTGGTCAGTACGTTAAGAAAAGAAATTAATACGACGGTACTGATCGAATCACACACCGATTCCAGGGGAAGTAGTGACTATAACAATTCATTGTCTCAAAAACGCGCTGATGAAGTTAAAAGTTATTTAATGGAACAGGGCATCGAAGGTTCCAGAATTACCGCCGTAGGCTATGGCAGCACCAGACCACTGGTTGAATGCCTGGAAAACGAAGAATGCCCGGAAGAAACCCACCAAAAAAACCGAAGAACAGAAATTATTTTAAACAGAAAAAATTAAAATCAGTAAACTGGTTATTACAGAAAGCCCTCTTTTTCACGCAAAAGGAGGGCTTTTTGTTTTTAGTAACGACCAATTAATAAGTCCGTCATCTTGGCTAGGAAGAATTGAAGCTAAACAAGGCATGAGTTCGCAAAGCAAATGAACCGCTTGCGGACGGGATGCCTAGACATAGCTGTGCTATGGCGAGGCTTTTTAACGAAGTATAGCTCAAATTATTTTAACCACAGATGTGGAATTTATTATTTGATCGTTACTTAGCCTTCCCGCTGGTGTTTCCACCGCCGGTGAGACCAAAGCCAGTATTGCGGTTCCCGGACGATCAGTCGTTCCAGACATCGCAGATGCAGGTCTGTAATTTCACCAGGAGCCAGACTCCGTGGATCATCGGTTACCAGTTCCAGTTCGATTTCGTAATATCCCCGTCGCTGTTTCAGAATTTGTACATACACTACTGGAAGATTATATTTTTGGGCATAACGTTCAGCACCCGGAGCGGTCACGGTCTCCTGATTCAGAAAAGTAGTCCAGTACAAATTTTTGTTTTTATTATAATTGGGAGACTGATCTGCGATAAATCCCAGCGCTACCGGACGGGGACGGGCTAGCTCGAAATATTGGGGAAGTTTGTCTTTGGTAATTAATTCACTGCCATAGCGCTCCCTGGAGTTGGTTATTTTACGGGTGAAATAAGCATTTTTTAGTTTGGAAAATATAGAACTGATCTGGTGTTTAAACTGACTGGGAAAACTAATGCTGGTAATTTCCCAATTTCCGTAATGACTGCCCACAATGACCACATTTTTATGCTGATCAAAAAACTGGTCCATTATTTCGGGATTCCGTACCCGGCAGCGACGAATGGCTTCTGCCTCCGACATACCAAACATTCGGATCGATTCTACCACCAGATCACAAAGATGACGGTAGAATAGTTTGGCTACCCGGGTAACCTCCTCTGCCGGATAATCAGGAAAAGAATTTCGTATATTATGCTCCACAACCTTGCGCCGGTAACCCAATAAATAATAAATCAGGTAATAAATACCAGTTGAAAATGGATAAAGAAGTGAGAGTGGCAAAAGGGAAAGTGGCCTGATCAGCAGATGATAAAAAATCCGATTCATGGGATAATAATAATCAAAAAAAGTAAGGACGCAAAAGATGCGCCCTTAACCCAAAAAACCAAATGAAAATTTTATTCAGATAGACAGATAGACAGATAGACAGATAGAAAAATATTCAGATTATTCTTTTTAACACTTCATAAATTTAAATTTGTTTTATCAAAAAAAAAAGTCCAAGTTGACATGAAGTCAAAAAAAAGGGATAAGATTCATAAAATACTTCCGATTAGACTCATTTTCGTCTTTTTTAAGAAAAAAAAGACGAAAATTCCTGTCCGGATAATTCAAATAATTACCCATTTTCAGGTAAATTTTGACAAATTTTCCGTTTTCCCGGACATTTTATGCTATATTCAAATAAGTACATTATATTTGTATTGTAAACAAACAATTTTAAGTTTGTTGGCCCTTCTTCAGTTTGTTCCTTAAAAGTTAGGATTCCTATACTTAACAAATAGAAAACTGATTTTAATTTTAATAATTACCACCATCCCTTACAACCATCTTTGATACTTGTTATTGAATTTAACTAGTTGAGGGTAAATACATTATTTTTTTCAATTTTTTTAACCAAAACTATTCATCCAAGATGAAAAAGCTATTTACTTTTCTATGCTTTCTGTCGGCCTTCTCCCTCGGAGCTCAGGTTGATTTTAATGCGAAAGATTTTGTAAACCCCTACGATGGTGTATTTCGGCCGGGTTCTAATCTAGATTATTACCCTAATTGGTCAACTATTGAACTAGGAGACCTTGCCGGTGGAAATCCCGACGAGGGGATCATGGGAATTGGTGCCAAAACACTACGTCCGGTTTTATCCGAATCCGTACTGGAGATTTTCGGCTACGATGTGGTCGTTGATGATTTTCAACATTTTCAGAGCCTGGGAATGGACGAATTTACCGCTGTTCTTGCCTTCCCGGTAGACTGGCACAAGGATTACACCGAATATTGTCCCGGTACCCCTTCCAATTTATTTGCCAACCTCCACACGCCCATCTGGGATGATGGTGCTAATGGTACACCGTACAACGACGAAAACTATTTCGCCGCTTACGTTTACAAAACCGTTACGACTTACGACGAATACGTGAAGTTCTGGGAAATATGGAACGAACCTGGTTTTGATTATACGGGCAATAAAGGCTGGAGAGGGCCTGGTGACCCGCAGGGAAACTGGTGGGACAACGATCCAGACCCTTGTGATTATATTCTACAAGCTCCCATCGAAAACTACGTTCGTACCCTGAGAATTGCTTACGAAGTAATCAAAACTATTTCTCCCAACGATTATGTGGTAACCGCCGGTTTTGGCTACCAGAGTTTCCTGGATGCTGTACTCAGAAATACGGATAACCCCGATGGTGGTTCCGTAACGCCCGAATATCCCGAAGGCGGAGGTGCATACATCGACATCATGGGACTCCACAATTATCCGCACATCGATGGAACAACCCGTTTGAGTAATATTCAATTTTTCGAAAGACACTCTGACCGGGCCGCCGAAGGACTCCTCTACCGCCGTGATTTCTTTCAGGAAATTTTCGACAACTACGGATACGACGGTGAAACTTATCCAAAAAAACTTACCCTGTGTACCGAAATGAATGTTCCCCGTGAATTTGAGGGCAATGACGACGGCCGGTATTTTGCGAGCACCGTAGGACAGCGTAATTATATTATGAAAACATTCGTGACTGCGATTACCAATGATGTGATCAATTTCCACGTCTACTCTATTGGTGACAATCCCGGTTCCGGATTAGGTTTTGATGTGATGGGGCTTTACGAAGACCTCAGTGCGGTAGATCCCGGTGAACAAGTATTAAACGAAGAAGGAATCGCCATGAAAACCACTTCCGATATGTTGTGGGGAACTGTTTATGACGAAGATCGTTCCGCCGAACTCAACGCTCCCGACGGCGTTGAAGCACACGCTTTTCTCCGCGCGGACGGACGGTACGTTTACATGTTGTGGGCCCGGACTACCATCGACAATTCCGAATTTGCCAGTAAAAATTATAGTTTCCCATCTAACTTTAATTACGATGATCTGGAAAGACGCGAATGGGATTATGCGATTACCAACGAATCCAGTCAGCAAAATGCCAGTGGTATTGAGCTGGACGCAACCCCATTTTTTCTGATTGAGCCCAATACCAATAACGGTTCTTTTGTCAGTATCAATTGTCCTTCCAATATCAGTTTTGAAATTGCTTCTGGCACCAGTGGCATTGATCTGACCTACAATGATCCGACGACTTCCACCAATTGCCCCTCCGGAAACGTTACACTTACCCGAATGTCCGGACCTGCCAGTGGCAGTAATTTTGGCGTCGGAGTAACCACCGTTACTTACCGGGCATCGAACGATTGCGGACAATCCGCTTTTTGTACATTTACCGTAACCGTAACGCAAAGCGATCCGGAACCTCCGAGCGGAACTTACTGTACTTCTTCGTCCATGGAACCGTGGAGTGAGTACATCACCAACGTTGCTTTTCAGGAAATTAACAATGCCTCCGGAAAATGTGATACAGAATGCGGATACGGAGATTTCACCAACCTGACCGCCAATATCAGTGCCGGAGAAGCTTATGGAATGACCTTGACGCCGGGTATCAGCTGGGCTGGTCAGGATGCCGATATTTACTGGCGGGTATGGATTGATTTTAACAGGGATGGTGATTTCACCGACGCCAACGAAAAAGTACTCGAAATGTACGGTGGCCGTGATGTCATCAGCAATACTATAAACATTCCGGGAAATGCTCCGGAAGGTACTACCAGAATGCGGATTACCGCCAAAAAAGGAGGTTACGCAGATCCTTGTGAAATCTTCCTGAAAGGAGAAGTAGAAGATTATACGGTAGCTATCGGAGAAGGAAACTCGGGTTGTACCCAAACGGGACAGGCCTGTGATGATGGTGACGATTGTACCACCAATGATGTATTCAACGGCAACTGTGATTGCGTTGGAACTTTCCAGGATAGTGATGGTGACGGTGTTTGTAATGCCGACGATGAATGTCCGGGATTTGATGATAACGAAGATGAAGACAACAACGGCGTACCCGATGGTTGTGATGGCCCGCTTTCGGAAGACTATTGTGATGCCAGTTCTGAAGAACCCTGGGAGCAATATATTCGTCAGGTAGAAGTAGGTGATCTTAACAATCTGAGTGGAAAATGTGATAATGGTTGTGGTTACAGTGACTTTACCGGTATCTCTACCGAATTAGTTATTGGTGAACAATATGATATTGCCCTGACGGCAAAATACAGTTTCCAGAACTACGACGAATACTGGAGTGCGTGGATTGATTTTGACGGAGACAATAATTTCTCCGCCGACGAATTGATTATTTCCCGCTTTACTGCCGATTTGGGTTACGGTATTATTACCCATACGGTGACCAATGTGTTTACGGTTCCTGCCAACGCTCAGCCGGGCACGGTCCGGATGCGGGTCGCATTGAACCGGGATGGATTCCCGGCGGCTTGTGGTGATTTTATATATGGGGAAGTAGAAGATTATACGATCATTCTGACGGGTGGAAATTCAACCAACGGAATTAATCCGGATACTCCTGCTACGCAAAGAGAAGAAGCTGATATTGCGATCACCGATTTCCGTTTGTACCCAAATCCTGCCACCAATGCCATGACAATCGATCTGACCAGTTACGATCAGATGGAAGGTAAGGTCCGGATTCAGGATCAGATGGGACGTGTCCTTTACACTTATCCTTTGGAAAGTTTAAGTGGTGCCCGAACGGAAATTGACTTGTCGGAGTTGAGCAGTGGTTTGTATTTCTTCACTATTCAACCTAAAGAAGGAAAATTAACCAGTGAGCGGTTTACCGTGATAAAAGATTATTAATCTATCTGATTTTCGTATAGAATAAAGTTGCAGCACCATTACGCTGCGTAGATTGTAAATATTGAAAAGCGTCATCTCCCGGTGGAAATGACGCTTTTTTATTATTTATATGAAAAAAAACAATAAATACTTGTACGTTCAAACTCAAATGCCTATTTTGTAATAAATAAGATATTGGCCCCTCAATATCTCCTTGGTAGGAAAACCTTTCTGCCTGCAATCGCCAAAAATTGACCTGACACTTTGCTATCCGGACAACGACCTTATGCTTGTCTTTGCATTCGTGAATCTATTCCCGTTCCGGGAAACAAATCTCCGTTATTTTTTTACTATAAAAAACAGTACTGTCTGGTAATCCTGTCAACCAAAACGAATTTACAATAAACATATACAAAAATATGAGACATCTCACACTTACATTTTCATCCACGAAGCACAACTTCCGTTTTGTGCAGTTTTTAAAGGTTCGAAGATCAATCCAAATGATAATTCTGGTGCTGACCATGGGTTTATTTTCCTTTGGTTTAAATGCCCAGCAATTGTTAATCAACGAATTTCTAGCCTCGAACGGTACCACCAACACCGACGAATTCGGCGATGCCGACGACTGGATAGAAATTTACAATCCTACGGGCAGTCCGGTAAATATAGGCGGTTACTATATCACGGATGACTTGGGCGAACTGGACCAGTGGCAGATTCCAGCCACAAATCCCGGACAAACCACTATTCCCGCCGGAGGCTATCTGCTCCTGTGGGCAGACAAAGAAACTGAGCAGGGCGTGTTACACGTCGATATAAAACTGGGATCCGGTGGCGAAGATGTTGCGCTCGTCCGGCCCGATGGCGTTACCATAGTAGACAGCTATACTTTTGGCGTACAAGCCGAAGATGTTTCAGAAGGGCGAACACCCAATGGTGGTCCGGACTTTGACTTTTTCGCAGCACCCACGCCCAACGGTCCCAACGATACCGATCCGGGATTATCCACCGTCGAACCTGTTACCTTTTCGGTGCGAGGTGGACTTTTTAATTCCAGTCAGACGGTGTCTTTATCAACCATCACGAGCGGTGCGGAGATACATTACACCACGGACGGTTCCGAACCTACCGAAGACGATCCGGAATATAACGGTCCCATTACCATCAGCGCCAATACACCGTTAAGGGCCCGTGCTTTTTCTGCCCCGTTAATTGAAAGTAAAGTCAGAACGCAAACTTATTTGTTCAATATATCTCATACTTTTCCCGTGGTGGCTTACAGCGCCGATCCCGATGAGCTATTTGATCCGGAGATTGGGATTTACCCGAATTTTTTGGAAGATATCGAAATTGTTGTGAACGCAGAATTATACGAAACCGACGGGACTCAGGGTTTTAATATGTTGTTTGAATCTGAAATTCAGGGGACCGGAAGTGCGACCAATGCCCAGAAATCGCTGGCTTTAAAAGCCAAAAAAAGTCTGGATGGTGAAACGATTCCCTACGCGGTTTTTCCGGACGAAGACCTCGAAGAATATCGTAGTCTCACCCTGAGAAATAACGGACAGGACTGGAATATTTCCCATTTCCGGGATGCGATGGTTACGGGTCTGGTTAATAATACGGACGACGTCAAAGATATTATTGAAGATCCGATAATTTACGGACAAGCGAGCCGTCCGAGTATTGTTTATATCAACGGTGAATACTGGGGAATGCACAACATCCGGGAGCGAATGGATAAGCGGTATATCAAAAACCGGTTCGACCTGGACGAAGAAGATATGGATTTTCTGGAAAATGAAAGTGAAGTAAGAGAGGGAGATTTTGACGAATGGGATGA
>CAKZUV010000003.1 GCA_937921555.1 uncultured Saprospiraceae bacterium | reverse complement strand
CATGTCTTTATCGATCTCTTTTATTTTTTATATTAAATTGATAGCCGAGTCCAATGTTTAAGGACTGAAAAGGATCATAGTAAATGAACTGGTCACTAATTGTTTTTAATCCTCGCCGATAATTAAAATGTAAATTAAAATGCTTATTCAGTTGATACCCTATCTGCAAAATAACACCAAACTCTACTTCTTTATCAATGTTAAAATGTGATTTGCTAAAATCCGAAAAGTTAAAATTTAATCCAATGCCTCCCCGCCACTTTTCTCCAATATTCAAAGTTGGAATTATAGCGTTTCTAAAGTGCCAGAAATAAACCCTGCTACGTTCATTAAAGCTACCTCCACTTAACAAGAATTTTTGGTGGCTAATATCTGCTTGAAAATCAATTCCCCAATATTTATTTATAGGTTTAATGATTGAGAATCCCAGGTAAACACTTGGCTTATATCGCTCAAAACTAGGAAGAGCATGCTCTAATGGAGGAATTTCTGATAGGTCTTCATACTTTAGCTTTGTAATTCCATATCCGATATAAGGATTGATAAAGGTCTGGGCTTTTAGGTTATTCTTTGAACCAATAAATATCAAAGCGATAATTGCAAAACTGAGGTATTGTCCTTTATTCTCCATGAAAATTTAATTTAAAAATAATTTTTGATCAAAAAAATAATGAAGTCATGATCTTTCGCAAGGAAACATTTTTTTCACTAATACTTATCAAGACTTAAATAAAAAACCTTAATAACCACATATTACCAAACAATGACGAAATAAATACTAAGATAAACGCCCTCCTATTTGCTTTTTCCTAAAAAACCCTTACATTTGAAGAGTGCAAACTGTACAAGCCCGATGCCCGAGAGCGCGACGGGAGATTTCTTCACTAATAAAAAGGAGGTATTATGAATCTATCTAAGAAAACAGTTTTATTCATTACAATTAACAACAATAACAATTCATCCCTAAACAACGGGAGGTCTTAGGAATGGCGATTAAATAAGCTGTACCAATAGGCGAAATAATTTTTTGCCAATCAACGCATCAAAATGGGCGTTATGCCTAGCATAATAACTATTTTGGTAAGGCAGAGTGGTAGAAAAAGATAAAGCATATTGGGCTGATTTATTTATTCAACATTCCTCAATACATGAGGTGCAGGGGATATCGCCTGTACTTGCATACGTTTGCGCTGTGAACGTAACTGAAAAACTGAGCAAAACCCTTATGGTCAAACGAGATCATAAGGGTTTTCTGGTTTAGAGCATAGAAGTCCGTGGTGAAAAACCTATTACTCCCCAATTTATCACACCCTCAAAAAGCGATAAAAGAAACATTTTTCATTATCCCTACAATTCATCCCCCAATTCCGACGATTCGGTCAAGTCTGCTTTCCGTAAGGCCTCCACTCCCCTATCTTGCAGAAAAAAAGATTATGAAATTTCTGCTCAGCTTTCTGCTCAGTTTTCCACTATTTGTTTCCGCACAAAATATGCTTTTGGGTACCGTTTACAGCAACACGGGCGAGGCCCTCACAGGTGCCAACGTATACCTGCCCGCGACCTACGAAGGCGCGACGGCGGACACCATCGGTCGGTTTAAATTTAAAAGTTCGGTGAATGGATCGGTCCTGGTGATGGTACAACACATTGGCTATGCGACGGATTCGATGCGGATCCAGCTAAATAATGATACGACAATTCAGTTTCAGTTGCGGCCCACGATTAGCTCGCTTTCGGAGGTGGTTATTACTGCCGGAGCGATGGAAGCGAGTGATACCCGTAAGACGGCAGTCATGAGCAGTATCGACGTGGTAACCACTGGCGCAACGGGTGATCTGGTCGAAGCGTTGAGCGTATTGCCCGGTGCTACACCGGCGGGAGAAACGGGACAATTACTCGTACGGGGCGGGGCGGCCAGCGAAACTCAGGCGTTTATTAACGGACTGAGAGTGCCTAATTTTTATACAGCGACCATTCCCGATGTACCCAGCCGGAGCAGATTTTCTCCTTTTGACTTTTCGGGAATTACGTTTGCGTCGGGTGGATTTTCGGCGGAGTATGGCGATGCTCTATCGGCGGCTTTGATTCTACAGACGCAAAACCTGCCGGAGGAGGATAAGTTCTCTTTGGGCTTAATGACGCTTGGTGGTACTTTGGGTTATACCAAAAAAATGAAAAATCAGGCGGTCAGCCTGGCAGTGGCAGGGACCGATCTGGGACTTTATAAATTTTTAAGTAAGGAGGCAAAAGATATTCTCGTAAAGGCACCCCGCAGTCAGGAAGTGCAAGGCGGCTACTGGTGGAATGGTAAAAATGGAGCCACTTTTAAAGTCTATGCAAAAGGTAATCGTACTACTTTCGCCTCGCAGGATACGGCTTCCATTGATCAGTATGGTGGCGAGCGACTGGGCATTAATAACAATAATTTTTACGGACAGGCGGTTTATCAGCAACCTGTCGGAACTACTGGTTTTTGGGAGGTAGGGTACGCGCAAAGTTACGATCAAACTGATTTTCAGGTGGATAATTTTCATAAAATTCTGACGGGAAACAATCAGCAACTCCGGGCTAAACTGACCGGACAACACCAGGAATTTTTTAAATGGAAAACCGGATTAACTTTTGAAAATCAATCAGAACAACTTGATATTTTAGCAACCGAAAAATTCCGGATCGGACAAACGGATCGTAAAAGTCTGGCCGCCTGCGCGGAACTGGATTATTATGTGAATAAAAAATGGTTGATCCGTGGCGGTGTGCGGGCCGATAGTCACGAATGGCAGCGTCCCGCGCTGGCACCGCGATTACAGATTAACCACATCATCGCTCCCGGTCATCAGCTGGCGTTCAGTGCGGGTCGGTACCAACAGCGGGATATTCCACAGGAATTTTACGCACAGTCGGTGGAAATGGCACCCGCCCGTGCGGATCATTTGCTGCTGACTTATTTTAAATCAGCCAATAACCGCCTGTTAAGAGTAGAAGGTTATTATAAAAAATATCAAAAACTGGCTAACATCAGCGACGGTATAATCAGCAACGAGGGTACTGGTTTTGCCAGGGGCGTGGACCTGTTTTACCGGGATCGCCAAAGCATCAAAAACGGAGATTTGTGGGTGAGTTTGAGTCTGATCGACAGTAAAAGACAATGGCGGGAAACGACCGAGACGGCGCCCGTTCCGTTCAGCGCCCCGAAAGTCGTATCGGTAGTTTATAAACACTTTTTTCCAAAACTTAGTATGGGCGTGGGACTTACCTACCGCTGGCACAACGGGCGCCCGTATCAGAATCCAAACGAACCAGGATTTTACCAGAATCGCTCGCCGCACTATCACGATTTAAGCGCCAATATTTCTTATCTGACGAACATCCGGGACCATTTTACCGTCATTTTTATCAGTATGACCAATGTTCCCAATTTCGATCAGGTGCATACTTACCGGTACGATAACACACCTGATTCGGAAGGAAAATTTCAGCGAAATGAAGTGAGAAGCTTGTTTCCCAGGTTTCCGTTTGTGGGAATGTTCATTGATTTCGGGAAGCGAAATAATGAGATCGGGGTGCAGGATTTGTGATTTTGGATGTGTAGATTTTTGGATGTGCAGATTGGTGGATGTGTAGATTGGTGGATGTGCAGATTTTTGGATTATATGATATGCAGATTTTTGGGTGTACCAAGTCACTTTCACTAATGACAACTAAGGTAAAAATCTCAAAAGCTCCCCTCCGGGGCCGGGGGCAAATTTTGAGATTTTTGCCGGTTTTTAATTACTTATGCTTTATTTATTAATATGCAGAATGATGCAAAAAGAGGAAGTATAGAATCGTTATTTATTTAACATTACTTACTCACCAATTACGATTCATCCCTCATATTCGACGATTCAGTCAGTCCTGTTTTTAAAAAGCTGAAATCACCCGTACCTTTGAATTAACAACAAAAAAACATCATAAATTTTTAAAACTTAAATTTTTTAAAACCTAAAATATTCTAATTATGAAAAATCTAGTAATCGTTTTAATCGCTCTTTTTGCTAATAATTTTTTAACTGCTCAAGCTGCCTGGGAAGCGCCCTTACAAACCCAAATAACGACGGCCCAAAAAGCAAAAACACCAAATGACCTGAAAACGGCCATTGCCAGTCTGGAGCGAATTGCCCTTAGCACGCCCGACGAATGGTTGCCCGCGTATCACGTTGCATACTTCAGCAGTCAGCTACTTTGGAGATTTGGAAAAGACAATTGTGATACTTGTCTGGACAAGATGGATAAATTTTTAGAGGTCGCCGAAAAAGCAGATAACAACGCGGAAGTACTGACGCTACGAGCAAATTACTACCAGGCAAAATTACAGGATTCCCCGATGATGGCCCCTTATTACGGTCCAAAAGCCGGCAACATTCTTCAGGTTGCATTGAACATAGATCCGCAGAATCCAAGAGCCAATTTATTGATGGGACAAAATTTATTCTACACGCCGGCTATGTTTGGTGGCGGCGCGGACAAGGCGAAACCATTCCTGGAAAAAGCAGAAAAACTTTTTGCAGCGGCGGATAAAACAACTACGCTGCAACCAGCCTGGGGAGCGTATGCATCTGATCAGATGAGCAAGCAGTTGGCTTCGGCGAAATAGTTTTTTTTGTTTTGTTTATTCGTTTAATTGTTAACACTTAATTTTAAACGATTAAACGTTAAACGATTAAACAACTCAACGCTTCAACGACTCAACATTTTTTCATACCTTTAAGCATGTCAAAAATGATTTCAACGGTAGTAAAAAATAACAGGACTGATTTTTTCTTTGGAAGCGATAATAGTTTTTTAAAAACGTTCATTAAGGCGTTATTCGTTAACACGATTATCTCTGTTATCATCCTCCTTATTACCTGCCCTCGCTGTCTGGAAAGCTGGTCCGAAGCGCTGGTTTATTTTTTGGTAAGTCTCGTCTACGGACAATCATTATATCTGGGAATGAGTAATTGGAATAGCTTTCTAAGTCGTCGAATATCCTGGTTGCATGCTCCGTGGAAGTCGCTTTGGATCGCTTTATTCAGTAATTCGATTCTGGTTATAATTATTGTTTACATTATCAATCTGGCTTACCGGCCGTTACTTTATGATTGTGATTTCACCTGTGTTTTTAATTCACTGGGCATTGGAGAATTTGTCATTCCACTCTTTATTGGTCTGTTTATTACCGCCATTTTTCAGGCAGCTGATTTTCTCAATGTTTGGAAGAAAAGCTTGGTGGAAACCGAAAAATATAAAAATGCACAACTGGCCGCGCAGTACCAAACATTAAACAGTCAGGTGAATCCACATTTTTTGTTTAATAGCCTGAATGTTTTAAGTACTTTAGTGAAGAAAAATCCGGATAAGGCAGAAAAATTTATTCATCAACTTTCTAATGTTTATCGAAATGTCCTGGACGTACGCAACGAGGAACTGATTTCTATAAAACAGGAATTGGAAACCTTGAAAGCTTATATGTTTTTAATCGAAACCCGCTTCGGTGACCGAATCAAAATGGATATTCAAATTGATCCGAAAGAAGTCGAATACATCGCTCCTTTATCCTTACAAATGCTGGTCGAAAATGCGGTCAAACACAATGCGGCTACTTTAAAAAATCCGTTAACTATTCAGATATATGAAGACAATGATTTCTGGTGGATAAAAAATAATCGAAAACCCATGACGGGCCCCGTAGATGGAAAAGGAATGGGACTGGAAAACATTCGGCAACGATATCAACTGGCAACGGGCAAGGAAATTATTATTCGGGAGCAAGAGGATTTTTATGCGGTGGGACTACCGGTGGTTAGGGATTAGTGGATTTTTTGATGTGCATAACTGACTGATCTCGACGAAGGAGAGTGGCGTATGACAATACGACAAAGGAAGGCACCGCGTAAGGGGACGGGTGGGCACATGGATTCGTTGATTCGTTGATTTCTACTGGCAATAAGGAAAAAATCATAAAACCTCCCCTCCGGGGCTGGGGGCAAATTTTGGGATTTTTTTTGCCGGGATTCCTTTATTTAAGGAAAGCGTATCTGGACGGAAAGCGTATCTGGACGGGACGTCCAAACTAACCGTCCAAACTACCGTCCAAACTAACTGTCCAAACTAACTGTCCAAACTAATCGTCCAAACTAACTGGCGGATTAAGTAATAATAAATAAATGGTCCATCAAATGTCTCTGAAAAAACTTATTTGCACAGCGCGTTATTTTACCTATAAACGACCTGTCTGCCGACGATGGAAGGCAGGTTAAACAACTAAACAACCAAAACACCAATGACAAATTCACAAAACTTCAAAATCATCCTCGTCGAAGACGAACCACTCGCCGCCGAACGGCTCCGTGATCTGGTACTCGCCTATCCCAACGGCACTCCCGAAATTATTGATTTTTCGGAATCCATCGAAGAAGCAGTGGTAGCCATTAAAAAAGAACAACCGGATTTATTGCTTTGTGATATTCAGTTAGCGGATGGATTGAGTTTTAATATCTGGTCACAAACAGAAGTGAATTGTCCCGTTATTTTCACGACTGCGTACGAGGAATACGCTTTACGGGCTTTTAAACTCAACTCGATTGATTACCTTTTAAAGCCAATTGATCCGCAGGAGTTATACGTCGCACTTGACAAGTTTTTAGCCACTCAAAATACCATCAATCAAAATACCATCACCCCCGAACTCATCGCGCAGGTCGCCGCCGCCATTCGTCAGCCCACTTACCGGGATCGTTACATGTCGCAGGTCAACGACAAACTTACCCCCATCGCCGTCAGTCAAATTAACTTTTTTCAGTCCGCCGAAAAAATCACCTGGGCCATCAATCAGGAAGGTCGTCGCTTTCCCCTCGACCCGACGCTGGGCGATATCGAATCAGAAGTAGATCCCCGACAATTCTTCCGCATTAACCGGGCTTTTATTGTCAAAAATTCGGCCGTCAAACAATTGATTGCATATAGTAACAGCCGCTACCGGATAGATTTGGTGGGTTACAAAGATCGTGATCCGGTGATTGTGGCGCGAGATCGGGTCGGTAAATTTAAGGAGTGGTTGAGTCAGTAGATTTATTTTTTTAATAAAACAGCAGCAATCATGTGACCTTTCCAGTTTTTTTTCGTATAAATAAGGTAGTATATATGTTTTGGTAGTAATTTCTCCTATCCTTTTTTAGATTTTCAACGGGTTTTATTCCCTTTCTTTTCGATAGTGTTTACCAGTTAATTTTATTGCGATTTATAAACTATAATGGTCTTTCCATTATGGCTTTAGTTTTTTTTTAACGATGTACCGTCGAAAGACAGCACATCAACGGATTTCGTGTGTCTCATACGTATGAAATTCACAATTTTTATTTTATGCAAAAGCAAGTAAAATTACAAGCAAAAGAAACAGCGGCAACGAACCGCGATTTCTACAATCTTTTCCGGCCCATTGCACCGGGAATCGACGTGATCGGCAAGGTAGCTCAGGTGATTAGTGGCCTGACCGAAGCCGTTACCATCTGGTACATTACCCAATCAGAAATGGCGGGTACCAGTAAATTTTTATCTATTACCATTTCTGTAATTGCAATGATTTTGGTAGTAGCCTTACTGGAATTGGGTGGCCGTAAATTCTTACAGGTTTTGACGCGTGCCCTCGTTTGGAAACGGCTGCAGAATGCCTGGTATATCGGACTTTTTGTGATCGTTTCGGCGATTACGATTGGGATGGGCGTTTTGTCTTTCCGGATGTCCACCAATGGAATTAATTATGCCTTTATGTCTAATGTTCCAGTGGGGATGACCTTTGACGAACAGGATTTACAGAAAGCGTACCAGACGAAAATTCAAACGATCAACGAACAAGCGAATCAGGAACTGGACTTACTGCGGGAAAATCACCGGGGAGTACTTGCCAGTACAGAAGGTCAATATGCCGCAAAAATTGCCGCTTATCAGAACAAGGTGAAATCCTACGAGCAAAAGCTGGCGGCGGGCCATAAGTGGGCCGCAAGCCAGGCCGACAAGTATCGTAAAAAAGCCAATAATCTGGCGTCCGTACTGGCAGAAAAGCAGAGTAAACAACAACGTATTTACGGAACAGAAATCGACCAATGGAAGTCGCAGAAAACGGCGGCCATCGAACGGGAAGATCAGCGTCTGCAGGCTGCGATCAGCAAAGGCGAAATGGCGATGCTGGCTCGTCATGATGCCAAGCGAAAAGATGCAAGCTTCTGGGGAAATTTGTTTTCTTTCTTTGTTGGATTCAGTGTTATACTGGCTTTTATCTGTATCATCTCCGTGGAGGTGTACCGGCGCGGTGCGGGCATCGAAGTAGCCTACGAAGAACTGGAAAAAGCCGATTCTATTCCTTTACTTTTCTGGCAGGGAATGACGGGAAGAGTTGATAATTTTTTCCGGAGAAAGGCAGAACGTTTTGCGCAAATTCCAGCGAGTACACCCGACCGGAGTGGACGTATCGGATTTGATTATCCAACAGGAATGCCGGTATCGGAGACGGAGATTTGAGGCGTTGGGCGTTGGGCGCTGCGCGCGTTGAAATGTTGAAATGTTGAAATGTTGAACCTGCTTTCCTGCGTCAGCAGGCAGGTCGTTTAATCGTTTTTCCTTTCAGGTTCAATAAGATAAAAAATTACAGAATCTCCCCTCCGGGGCCGGGGTAAAATTTTGGATTTTTTCACCGATTAGTTTTTCATAAAAAATACACGACAGAAGCGTTCAACAAGCGAAGCGATTCAACAAGCGAAGCGCCTTAATCAACTAAACTCCACGTCACACCGGATGTTTTAAAACCAACCAACCCCTGCTTTTTTGTAAAATAGAAGTGGGGGTATTTTGTTTCTGAGGCGTACACATCTGTAAATTCCTGATCGTTTAATTTTACCATTTCCTTTTTTTCCATAATACCACCTAACTCGCTTTTTAGTTGAGACTGGTTGACAGATTTTGAAAAATCTTTTTCTATCACAAAACCAGACATAGCGGCTCCTTCGTAATCCATACTGAGGCGCATCACAGTAATAAATTCCTTTACGTAATTTGTTGGTTGTAAATGGGTAAACAGTAAATCTCCGCTTAAATCTTTTCCATTAAGTTTTCCGCTGAGAAAAAAACGGGTGACTTCACCACCTAAATATTCGCAAGTTGTTGTAGATTTTACGTCGAGCGTAGAGCAGATTTTTTTGGTACACAGCCGGTTATTTATACCTTGTTCTGTTTGCTGAACCGCTAGTTTCAGACGTTCACTATGCTGATTTTTAAAAATGAGAATCTGATTAGATTGATAGAAAGGAATGTAGGTTTTCGCGGTACTGGAAAAAGGCAATGTTCCTACTTTTTTGTCGGGCGGACAATTTATTTTTGTTTTACAACTAAAAAATAAGAGGAGCACAAATAACGAAAATAGGATTGACTTCATATTCTTGTATTATGAACGATACAGAGGTGCCGATATTTTATCAATTCAATATCCACCTCACAACCCAACCGTCACCCACACCAGTAAGTGATCACTTGCCTTTTTATTTTTTACAATATCATAAAGCGGCTCTCCTTCGGCGGGCCAGAACACGCCGCTTTCGGTAGCAGTCAAATTTTGGGAAGGAAGGACATAATCAATTCGGGCACCAAAAAAAGCAGTATCAAACGCAGGATCTCCCTTATCTTCTTTCCGGCGATTATAGATTTTCCCGCCTTTACTTTTGGGAATTAAATTTCCATTAGACACAGTTTGATTTATTTTGGGATCATCCAATAATTGACGGATAGCTCCCGGTGCGCTGTCTCCGTCAATCGGATCAGCATTCAGATCTCCCATTACTACAAAAGAAGCGCCGTCGTGCAACCCTCCCCTTTTCCCCTGATCGGTTTTCAGATAAGGTTTGTCGTTGATTATGTCTTTGAGTAATCTGATTTCATCGTAGTTTCGCAATCCATTCTTATCCTCCGGTCCATCAAAAACGGGAGGCGTAGGATGGGCAATTACGGCATGGATGATTTTTCCTGCGGGCATCCGAACGGGAATAGCTACGTGATTTTTGGAAGAAATCCGAAAAATGTCCCAGGCTTTTTGATCGTAATATGGTTTACCCGTTTCTTTCAACGGAACTTTAGCTGCCGGAATTTCTGACCAGAGCTGATTTTGATAAGACAGTAGATTTTCGTCATCAATCGGATATTTGGAAATGATAGCAAACGCATACTGACCTTCATATTGACCATAACCGTAAGCATCATTTGGTAACTTAACCTTGCCATCTCCATCCAGATCTGCCGGACTCAGCACACCGGTATTCGAAGGAAAAGCGACCCGGTAAGGATAGCGAATCGCTTTCTCTCCGTGCTGACCTTTGGCCAGATAATTTTCCTCAAACAAATCGAGCAGTTGTCCATCCGGGTCATAATCAAATTCGCAAAGCACCAATACGTCAGGACGAACACTTTGAATCACCGCTGCCACATTCTGAATTTGAGTATCTCTTCCGGAAGATAAATCTCTCTTCAACTGACCGGGACGATCCCGGAACATCGCAACATTGTAAGTAGCGAACCGGGCAGTTTTAGCCAGGTCGTAAACCGGGGTCGTCGTTTCCACCCTTTTGGGTTCTTTCGAATTACAAGAAACGAGCAGGAAAATTATTATTACCAAAGTAAAAAGGAGAAGAACACGCATATTGATTTATTGATTATAGATGTGCAGATTTTTTGATGTGCCAATTTGTAAGTTTTGCTAGTACAAGGTTTGTAAAATCAATAATACTCATTGGACCAACTCAAAACTCAAAACTCACCTCCTCTACAACTTAATCACCGGAATCTTCCCTTCCACAATCAGTCGTCCTTCAGTCGCCGCTTCAATCTCTTTGACGCTGACGCCAGGGGCTCTTTCCAATAATTTAAACCCATCCGGCGTAACATCCAGTACCGCCATATTGGTGACAATTTTTTTAATGCACCGAACTCCGGTCAGTGGCAAAGTACAGGACTTCAGCAACTTGGATTTTCCACTCCGGCTGGTATGACTCATGGCCACGATGATATTATCTGCCGATGCAACCAGGTCCATTGCACCACCCATTCCTTTGACCATTTTTCCGGGAATTTTCCAATTGGCAATATCTCCCTTTTCGGAAACTTCCATGGCCCCCAACACCGTCAATTGAATATGTTGTCCGCGAATCATCGCAAAGCTGGTGGCCGAATCAAAGATCGATGCACCGAGTAAAGGCGTAATCGTTTGCTTACCCGCGTTGATCATATCCGCATCTTCTTCTCCTTCGAAAGGAAATGGTCCCATTCCGAGAATTCCATTTTCAGATTGAAAAACCACGTTGATTCCCTCGGGGACAAAATTAGCGATCAGCGTAGGGATTCCAATTCCCAGATTGACGTACCAACCGTCTTGCAGTTCCTGGGAAATTCGTTGAGCAATTTGATTTCTGTCTAGCATTTTTTTATTGTTGAAAGGTTGAGAGGCTTTGCTGGTTGAATCGTTGAGCCCACTCTAAAAAGTGATTTTCGCGCAGAGGAGCAGAGAACGCAGAGATTCTTTAACGTGTAAATCTTTTATCGTAAATCAAATATGAATATTATTTTTATTAAATGTGTCTCAATTTTTCTGTTTTTCTAGTTTTTAGAGCAGGCTCATCGTTGAATCGTTGAATCGTAGTAATCAAATAAAACACTTTAGACAAAAAATCGCGAAATCTCCCCTCGGGGCTGGGGTAAAATTTCGTGATTTTTTGACGGTATCTGTGAATCGCTGCGCGATTGAAGAGTTGAATCGCTGCGCTCGTTGAATCGTTGAGTTGTTGAATCGTTTATTTTACGCTTAAAGAGAAACACGTTCGCTCAGCGGCCTCTGCTCCTCTGCGCGACAAAAACTATTAAAAAAACAATGGTAAAAGAATTTTCTGATAAAAATGAATGGGCGGTAATTTTGGGTGCTTCCAGTGGATTGGGTTTGGCTTCCGCCGAAAAACTGGCCCGGCACGGAATGAACTTATGCCTGGTCTACCGGACGAGAAGATCAGAAATTCCGGCGATAGAACTGGCTTACCAGAAATTGGTCCAGGAACATAATATACAACTCATTCACTTCAACGCGGATGCCATCAAAAAAGAAAAGAGGGTTTTCATACTGGAAAATTTGAAAAGCAATTTAGGTGAAAAAGGAAAAGTAAAACTGTTGTTACACAGTATCGCAAAAGGTAATTTAAAACCGATGCAATCTCCGGACGCTCCGGAATTAGCCAACGATGATTTTCATTTAACGATCGAAAGCATGGCCATTAGTCTCTACGACTGGACCAAGGATATTTTTAAAAACAATTTATTTCCAAAAGATGCGAGAGTACTAAGTTTTACCAGTGAAGGAAACAGCAAAGCCTGGCCCAACTACGCGGCGGTCTCTGCGGCAAAAGCGGTACTCGAAGCCCTGACCAGAAATATTGCGCTGGAGTTTGCGCCCTATGGAATACGCGCCAATTGCATTCAGGCCGGAGTAACCGATACTTTTTCTTTTCAACTGATTCCGGGAAGCGAGCAATTGAAAGCGCATACGGTACAACGAAATCCTTTTAAGCGACTTACGACTCCCGAAGATGTTGCCAACGTCGTATATTTACTCACCAGGGACGAAGCTGCCTGGATCACCGGAGCGGTAATTCCAGTAAACGGCGGGGAACATCTCAGCTAGATTATTTTAACATGACTTTGGAAAAAATTAAATCGCTACTACCCTACCAGTCTCCTTTTTTATTCGTGGACGAACTATATCAGATAGACGAGGAAGGAATTTCAGGTGGATATACTTTTCACGAAAGTGCAGATTTTTATAAGGGTCATTTTAAAAACAACCCGGTAACACCTGGTGTTATTCTCACGGAAACCATGGCGCAGATTGGTTTGGTTGCCTACGGCATTTATTTGTTGAGTCTGACGGAAAAAACGGAAAACCTGACCAACGCTCAGGTGGCACTTACCTCTACTGAAATAGATTTTTTCATTCCGGTTTACCCAAACGAAAAAGTAGAAGTGGTCAGTAAAAAAGTGTACTTTCGTTTTAACAAACTGAAATGCAAGGTGGAAATGTTTAACCATAAAAAAGAACTGGTGTGCCGTGGAACGATTGCCGGAATGCTGGCAAGCAGCACGTAGCAAGCAGCAAGGGTGTTCAATCTAACCTATAGACTTTGAAAATTTCTTCTTGCATTTTTTGGATCAAATTCGAACTTTTACAGTAATTTTCCGATAATAAATACTTCCATTAATGACCGAAACTGTTCCCGCTTGATGGATTTTCCGACCTTGAGCTTTTTTCCATTCGGTATATTAATAAAATATCTTAAAACGAATACTGTGTGAGCTAAACTAAAACTAAATCAAAAGTAAACGACTGATAATCGATGATTTAAAATTTAAAATCAGAACTCAAAAGCGAGTTTATTCGGTTTGATATTTTATTAGAAATACCGAATTCGAAAAATGCGACAGGCGGCAGATTTTTTGGTTTCGTTTTTTTTCTGCAAAAAAAGGAACAATAAAAATAAATTTAAAGGTAAAATTTAAAAA
>CAKZUV010000002.1 GCA_937921555.1 uncultured Saprospiraceae bacterium | reverse complement strand
ATACCTTAGGCGAGACTATTTTTTTATCAAACAATGCGCGCAGAAGGAGGATAGCCGTAGCTACCCGACTGATAAGCAAAGAAGTATGATGAAAAAAGAGACCGCATAAGGTGTCGGTTATTTAGTTCCCGAGGCACTAGGGTGTTCAATCGACGCTGTAAGGATGAAAAATTTCTTCTTGCACTTTTTTACCTTAAAAAAAAGCTCTAACAAAGGTTTTCGCTTCATGGAATTTTGTTAATAACTGAAACTGTACCCGCTTAATGAAGTTTCCGACCTTGAGTTTTTTTTTCTGCCAAAAAAAATGAACAAAAAGAATAAAGAATAAGCTGAACTCTCGGAGTTAATTACATTACAAAAGTGCAGAAGATTTTTTCATCAATTGAACACCCTGGCAAGAAGCATCTTTCAGAGACCTTTTTATTATTATAGATTAGAAATGAGCAGGTGACAAATTTGGGGCACTTGCCTGTTGGCCATTGGCTGGATCGCACACGTCTGATGTGTTTTTACGTTTGAGGGAAGCCAACTAGCTAGCTAACAGCAAACTGACTAACCAGCAATAGAAATTTAAACATGCTCTAACGCACAATCACCGTATTCACTTTCAAGGCAATATCCTTTCGGATTTCCATCAGTTTCTGATGAATTTTCATGGCTTTCATCACCTCGTCTTCGCCCGATTTTTCCTCGATGGCTTTTTTCATACTCGCCTTGTTCCGTTCGATCAGTTTATCCAGTTTACGGAGTTTAAACCAGTAGATAGCGGAAATACTATCATTGTTAAAATTCGCATCCGGCATCGGCTGACTCCGTAGGGGAAGATCGTGTTTGTCCAGCCAGTTGGGGCTCATTTCAAATTCTGGTTGCAGAACATCGATCGCTAGCCGGCGAAAATCTTTGTCCTCGTGCTGAATAAAATATTCCGGCGTGATTGGTGTCCCGTCGATGGTCATATCCAGGCATTCACGGGCGATGCGCTGATAAAGATCATTGTCAAAATCGTCGAGGACATCTTCGATATTACTTAAAATAAATCGGGCAACCGTTACCTCTTTGTCTTCCGCATCAAAGGGTTGACCGCCGTAACTGATGAGCAGCCGGACAATATCTTTTTCCTGATATTCCGCATTATTGGCTGCCGATGGGCGCCGCTGCACCGGCTGGGGTGGGGGTGCCATACCAACGTACATCTCTTCCTCGGGAAAATAAGGTGGTGCATCTTCCGGAAAGGGAGCATGTTCGGGGAAGTTACCCGGATCGGATGGGAAATTTCCGTTGCCGGGCGGAGTATTTTTGTTTTGCTCCGCTGCCTTTTTCCGGGCGTATTGGCGTTGGTCCTTTTTACGCTGATCTTCAGCCTGGTGGACAGACTTGGTAACGATTTGGTTGACTTCGTTCATCAGAATTTCCTCTTCCACTTTCATCAGGTGGCCACACTCCTTGATGTACAAAGATCGTTTCAGCGGATCGGGGATTTTGGCAATGCTCGCTACGATATCTTTGATCATGGCAGATTGCCGGACCGGATCACCGGTGGCTTCCTCGAACAACAATTCACTTTTGAAAAGAATAAAATCCTTTGCCTGACTTTCGATGTATTCCTTAAAGGCTTCACTCCCTACATTTTGTAAATAAGAATCGGGGTCTTCGCCTTCGGGCAGCATCACCACTTTGACATTCATATCCTGTTCCAGCACCAGATCCAGTCCGCGCAAGGCCGCTTTTACACCGGCACTGTCTCCGTCGTAGAGGATTTTCATATTTTGGGTGTACCGTTTTACCATCCGTATTTGTTCGACGGTCAGGGACGTACCCGACGAGGCCACCACGTTTTCGATGCCGCCCTGATGCAAAGAAACTACATCGGTATAGCCTTCTACCAGGATACATTCGTCCGCCTTGCGGATGGCCCGCTTAGCAAAGTAAGCACCATAAAGCACTTTACTTTTGTTATAAACTTCTGTCTCCGGCGTATTGACATATTTTGGTGCCTTGACGTTTTTGGACATAATCCGTCCTCCGAAACCAATCACTTTTCCGGAAACACTATGAATTGTAAACATTACCCGGTCGCGGAAAAAGTCGCTGTCGTATTTACTGGTGAGTCCCAGTTTTTTGAGTTGTTGACCTTTGTAGCCTTTACGTTTGGCCGCCTGGGTAAACGCATCTTTGTCTTTGGGGGCGTAGCCGAGGCCAAATTTCTCGATGGTTTCCTTGGTAAAACCCCGGTTTTTAAGATAGCTCAATCCGACGCTTTTACCAATATCTGTGTTTAATAACTGATCGTGATAATAATCTCTGGCGTATTGATTCAGGACGTAGAGGCTATCCAGTTTTTGTTGTTCCTCCCGGTGGGCCTGTGAAGTCTGCGTTTCTTCGATTTCAATACCATATTTTTCCGCCAGATATTTCAGAGATTCCGGGTAACTGACACTCTCGTGTTCCATAATAAAATTAACCGGATCACCTCCTTTTCCACAACCAAAACATTTATAAATATTCTTAGAGGGGGAAACGGTAAAAGAAGGTGTTTTTTCATTGTGAAAAGGACAAAGACCCAGCAGATTGGCGCCCCGCTTTTTCAGATTGACAAAGTCTCCGACCACATCCTCAATCCGGGAAGTCTCTACAATATCGTTAATGGTCTTCTTTGTAATCATCGCAGTTTAGTTTGGAAGCAAGATAAGGATTATTTCTCAAAAGAACAAAATGTTTTTATTTGTATGTTTTGAGAGAGAGAACAGACGAGGATTCGCGTAGTTTTGGTATTTTTATGTGTTAATTAGAATTTTTATAAAAAAATATGTTTTAAATTTTTGATCCATGAATGGTTTGTAATAGACTTAATTCCATAATGTTTTGTAGAGATACCAAATAGATATTTTTGATCAGATCGAGTCGTTTTTTTTATCCCGCATATCTACCCACCAGCCAGTCAATTTCGTTTCTGGAGATCAGTAACTCGTAGATCGCCGAAATTTTATTGAAGGCAGCGTTCAGGTATTGAATCTGTACATTTCTAAAATCCAGAGAGGTAAGCTGACCCGCTTTAAAACGTTCTTCGGTCAGTTCTATGTTTTGCCGGGCCACCAAAATCTGGCTGTCGGTCATTTCCAGTAACTGGACCTGATTCTGGTAATTGTCGAGGAGGAGGTCGAGCTGATTGGACAAGCTGGCTTTAGCTTCGAGGATGGTAAGCTGATCTGCTTCTTCCTGAAGCTGGGCGGCGTTGATGTCCAGTTTTTGTTTTCCACCATCATAAAGATTATAATTCAGTACAAGATTTGCACTTCCTGTAAAACGATTACTTTGAATAAACTCAAATGGATCTCCGGTATTCGGATTGTCCGCAAAAAACTTAAAACCGTTACGGGCGTAACCCAGAGAACCATTGACGCTCAGCGTTGGCTTACGGGCTACTTTGGCAAATGCGGTATTCAGGCGATTCAGGCTGGCCAGCATATCGAGGCTCTTTAGGGTATAATTTTCTTCGTTTAGAACGCTGCGTAAGGTTTCTTCGTTGATGGGGTCGGGGCGTACTTCCAGCGATTCTTTGAATTGATAATTTTCAAAACCAATAATATCCAGGGTTTGATAAAGGTTCCGCTTGGCTACGTCAATATTTTGTAATTGCTGAATAATTGAAACGCTATCCGCGAGGACGGCCGCCTCAAACTGGGTCAGATTATAACTGTTCGATTGACCGTATTCTTTTTTAATATTTTCGTAGCGAAGCCGGTCTTTGGACAATCCAAATACTTGTTGGAGGACTTCCAGTTGTTCCTGTTGAAAAATAACGGTATAAAATTGCTGGTAAATATCGCGAAGCAGATCGTGGATACCAGCGGCTTTGTTCAACTTCTGCTGACTCACGGCCAGTTCCAGTTGCTGCTTGTTGATCTTGAAACGACCGCCGTTGTAGAAGACCCAGTTACCGGTCAGTGTGCCGTTCAGACTGCCATTATAATAGGTACCCTGAAGGAAACTTGCGGGGTTATTGTCATTTGTAAAATTATGGTTAAATCCCGCATTCAGATCAATCGTCGGGGTCTTTCCCGTGTTTATCCAACTATCATTGTTTTCGGCAATTTCAATATTTTTTTCATCTATTTTTATAGAAAAATTATTTTCCATTCCGATGGAAATCGCCTTTTCCAGGGTGAGAATTTCCTGGGCGTTCAGGGTGGTAAATGCGGCGAGTACAACCAACATTATTAAAAGAAAATTGAATCTGAAAAGCAGGTGTTTTACGGTGTTCATACAAGGTCGTTAAACGATTAATGATTAATGCGAATTAGGAGTTAAGTTTCTAATTTATATAAAAAGTCTTTAAAAGATGCTTCTTGCCGCTTGCTGCTGGCTATTTGCTCTCTTCAATCGCAATGAAAGAGCGCAAATAGCCAATGGCCAAAAGCAAATAGCAAAAAGCAAAAACACCCATGTTAATTAGAAGGATATTGTAAATTTATGCTATGCTGCTTCTTTTTCAACCCATGATTCGCATTAATTGGAATTTTTAAAAAGAAGCCAAAAATAATCAAATATTCGGCTTGCTGGTTTGTTGACGGTTAACGGTTCCTGAAGGTGATTTTACCCGGCTGATCGGGTTTCTTCTCCCGGCTGATTTTTTTAGTAATGGTCGAATAATAAGTTCCTCATTTTGGCAAGGGAATTTTGGTTCAAGATGAGGCAAAAAACGTAGACGATGCCGTAGCATCGGCGAGGCTTTTTAACGAAATATTGGATCAAAAGGGCCAGCCATAAATCGGGAAGTTATTGTTTTACCATTACTTAAAGTCAGGAATTGTTAACTTTGGCACTAGAACATACTTTTGTCCCCGAATGTTTATTGCACCAAAAGCTTTGGAATTAAATTTCGGGAGCATTAATTCAGAACTATGACATTAAAAGAAAGAATCGCCGTTCTTGCGCAGCTTGGTCAGGGGTTGTCCCGGCCCGATCCGGAGAGAACAGCGCTCATCAAAGCTTCTTACCGCTACAATCAATGGTTTACAGAAGAAAACTATTCTGCTGCTATTCAGGCAATTACGGATCGTATGCTCCAGCAATCATTACTGGAAGAATGGGTCCGTTCTTACGATATTTCGGATGATATGACACCACAAGTGGTCGGTCTGGTGCTCGCTGGAAATATCCCGCTCGTCGGATTCCACGATGTGTTGTCCACCTTTATCTGTGGTCATATTGCACAAATAAAACTTTCTGATAAAGACAAACTGCTGTTGCCTTATCTGGTAGACCAAATGGCAGAAATGGACGAACGGATTCGGCCTTATTATAAGTTTGTGGACCGGCTGGCTGATTTTGACCGGGTGATCGCTACGGGGAGTAATAATACGGCGCGTTATTTTGATTTGTATTTTGGAAAATATCCCAATATTATCCGAAAAAACAGAAATGCGGTTGCGGTTCTCCGGGGCGATGAATCAAAAGAAGCATTGCATGATCTGGGAAAAGATATCTTTACGTATTTTGGGTTGGGTTGCCGGAATGTATCCAAAATTTATGTTCCGGAAAACTACGATTTTGAACCACTTTTAGAACAACTGCACGAATACCGGAAAATTATTGAACTCAATAAATACAAAAATAATTTCGACTATAATTTCACCTTGCTGATTCTGAATAGTAAGAAATATTTTTCTAATGGGTGTATATTGCTAACTGAAAGCGATCTGATCCAGTCGCGAATTGCCAGCCTGCATTTTGAATATTATAAAGATGTGGCTGATTTACAACAAAAACTGGAACCGCACCGGGATGAAATTCAGTGTGTGGTCAGCGATCAACCCGTGAAAAACTGGAAGCATATTCCACTGGGAGGTGCCCAAACGCCTGGTCTGGATGACTACGCGGACGGAGTGGATACGCTGGCGTTTTTGACGGAAGCCAACTAGCTAATGGTTAGGGTGTTCGATCTACTCTAAGCGGCGTAAAAATTTTCTCATGCACTTTTTGCATCAAATTTGAAATTTTAAGAAATTGGAATCTGTTTGTTCAAGGGAAAGTACCAGCGGGTTTTCTTGTTAATTGAGCACCCTAGCTAATGACCAACAGACTAACCAGCATACCCATCTCCCTGATTTTCACAGATGTTTAAATTTTTTTAACAGTAAAGCAGCAATGACGAAAGCAGAAAAAGTAGCTGAGATTATAAATATTCTTGAATTTTATTATCCCGAAACCCCCGTTCCGTTAGATCACAAAGATCATTATTCCCTGCTGGTCGCGGTGTTGTTGTCCGCCCAGTGTACCGACGTGCGGGTTAATCAGGTAACGCCGGCATTATTTAAACTGGCCGATACGCCGGCTAAAATGGTCAAGCAAAAAGTAGAAGATATTGCGGCGATCATCCGACCCTGCGGACTTTCTCCCCGTAAATCCAGAGCCATCCACCAGCTTTCTCAGATTCTTTTAGATCAGTATGACGGTGAAGTCCCCAATGATATGGAAGCCCTCGAAACGTTGCCCGGTGTGGGTCATAAAACTGCTAGCGTTGTGATTAGTCAGGGCTTTGGGGTTCCTGCTTTTCCGGTCGATACCCATATTCACCGGCTGGCGTGGCGCTGGGGATTGACCACCGGAAAAAATGTAGTACAAACAGAGAAAGACCTGAAACGATTATTTCCCAGAGAACTATGGAATAAATTACATTTGCAGATCATCTTTTTCGGACGTGAATACTGTCCGGCCCGAGGACATCGTCCGCTGGAATGTCCCATTTGCAGTAAGTTTGGCAGGAAGGCGGTTTTTAAATAATGAGCCTACTCTAAAAAGTGATTTTTGCGCAGAGAGGGAGATAACCATCCCTTCGGGAGGCAGGCGCTGAGCGAGCGTGGAACATGCCTGAGCGACTGATTAATTAACTTAATGATTAACGGTGTTTAGCCTTGAGTGATACCCCGATGGCTTTTCTCGGGGAGCTTTATTAAAAATCAAATTTCATAAACATGGAAAAACCGGATAAAATTCTGACCCTGCATCCACAGGGAAAAAAGGGCGTGAATATCTCCCGCGAAAAGTACGATACGATCCGCGCCTATATTTTAAAAACCGTGAAAAAACACGGAAAAATTACCTACCAGCAATTAAATAAAATGGCAATAGAAGAGTTGAAGGACAGCTTTGAGGGGTCGGTTGGCTGGTATCTTGTTTCTGTGAAGCTGGATTTGGAAGCCAGAAATATGATTGAGCGCATACCAGGGACCAGTCCCCACGTGGTGCAGCTGGTCAAGTCATAATATTGTTGTAAAGGTTGAGGTAAGACGATGCCACGGCGTCGTAACCATACCTGTTTCTGGCTTTTTCGCTGATTGATTCGGGATCATACCGGCTGATGTTATCCAGCATGTTGTGGAGTTTTTCCTCAAGGTCATTTTCGTCACCAGCGGTTACCAAATGCCCGTTTTGAGACGTAATCATTTCCCGGACCCCACCTACGTCCGAGGCCAGGACCGGCAATCCGGCCACCAGGGCTTCGCTGATGACACAGGGTAGATTTTCGTAGTTACTGAACAACATAAATAGATCATGCCGGACCAGATGGCTGGCAATCTCGGTGAGTGGAATTTCGGGCAGGATGGTCAGACGATCTTCCGGAATACCCAGGTCTCTGGCTAATTTTATAAAATGATCTCCGTAATGATTGCCAATAAAAGTAGCCGTACAATCTGTTCTCTGGTTAAAAACTTTAGCCAGGACCCGGAGCATTCCGCTGGTATTTTTATGGGCATCGTTCAGGGTCGAAATGTGCAGAATCCCCACTGGACGGTCTCCCGTCCAGGCTGGACGGACTTTAAACAACTGTGTATCAACCACATTCGGGATTACCTGATAGCGATCGTGCGGCACCAGTTGTTGGATGGCCGTTTTCAAATCATCCGATACCGGACAGATCATCGCAGCTTGCTGACCTGCTTTTTTGATAATATATTTTTCGTGAAAATTAAAGACCGCAGGATTGACGGGTAAAAATTTTGTCCAGTGTTCCGTAATCAGTAGAGGCAGGTTGTATTTCTTTTTTAGTGTCAAGGCAAAAATACCGGCGGGATAAAAAACGTTTAAATGGCAGAGGTCAAAATGACCAAATTCTTTCAGTAGTGCTTCGTAACCGATCTGATGTGCCTTTTGATAATTGGCTAATTTGCGAAAAAATCGGGTACGCCCGGTTTTAGGATAAAAAACCCGGCATTCATTAATATTTTTATTTTTGATTATTTCTACCCGGAAATTGGTGGCAGATGTCAGAGAATGTACGTATAATACGGCTACTTTTCCTTTCCTTCCAACCGCCTGGGCGTGACGCTCAATAAAGTTGCCATTTTGAGGTTCTTCCGGATTGGGATACCAACTGGCCAAAAACAGGATATGAAGAGGTTTGGACAAATGCGTAATTTTGTATTCAATCAGAAAAATTACCTGATTCTATTTCAAAGAAAAAATTAATATTAAATGGCAAAGAGAAACAAAAATACCGAATCTGCGGCTTCTAACCAACCTGCTCCGAACCGCAATCGCAGGAAAGCAAAACCGAATTACAAAAAAGCCTTTATGGTGGGAGTGCTGTTTTTGGTGATGTTGTCCTTTATTCTAACGAGTATCCCCAATTTTGGTGGCGGAAATACTTCCAAAGCCAGCAGTGTTAAAACCCCGGTAACCGCTAATGCGCCCGCTCCGCGTAGTTCGACTACATTTACCAAACAGGGAACGCTGACCATTAACCGGCAAAATAATCCGGAGCCATTGGTTGTGGACATTGAAGTGGCAGATACCGAAACGAAACGACGGCAGGGCCTGATGTATCGTCGTCACATGGAACCCAATCAGGGTATGTTGTTTATCATGGATGAACTGAAGGAACAAAGTTTCTTTATGCGAAATACCTATATCTCTCTGGATATCATTTATCTGGATCAGGATAAAAAAATTGTTTCTATTGCTAAAAATACCGAGATTCTGAATGACAATAGCATTCCATCAAATGGAGATGCATTGTATGTTTTGGAGTTGATTGCCGGATCCGCCGATACGCACGGATTGCAGGTAGGAGATGAGGTGGCGTGGGAAGTGGAGTAAGGGACGGTACGGTCATGGGTGTCATTTGGCTTCCCTCACCTTGTATTTCTAAGGGAAAGTGCTCGCGCTGACACACTTTAGGAAATAATTCATTCATTGTGTGTAACCATAATGTTAAAGAATGGCGAATCCATTAAAAGATTTATTTATCCGCGATCTTCGTCGCCTGAAAGTAGCAATTGAATCCTATCATTCCTAAAGAAAATTTAATTCAAAAAAACGTATGACTAATTTATTCTTAAAAGCAAAACACTGGCAATTATTTATCCTCATTTTTGTGATACCAATGCTTTTACAATTCGGGTTATTTGGAATGATTGCTTCCAGTTTTGGCGACGGGGATGGTAACGATTACAATAAAAGCTACGAATTGATTGCTCTGGTATTTAAGGTAATTCCCATCATGACGATTTTTTTCTCGGTGATTTATTTTGGCTGGTTCTGGTCTGTTGCCGTCGGTTTGGATAAAGAGATACCGGAAGAACTAAAGCTGAATCTTGGAAGGTTTAAAGCATCGTTGATATTTGCTTTTTCTTACATTGTATTAATAATGGCGGTGATGAGTTTTCTTTTTCCTAGGTTGTTTATGATGCTCGGGATGCCTTACACTATTTTTGGAATAATCTTTATACTTCATTTGTTGGCCATGTTTTGTATGTTTTATAATCTCTACTTCGTGGCTAAAACGATAAAAACGGCGGAGACACAAAAAGCGGTGAGTTTCGGAGATTTTGTGGGAGAATTTTTTATGCTCTGGTTCTTTCCGGTCGGAGTCTGGATTCTTCAACCGTTGATTAATAAACTGGTTTCGAAGGAGGATGATTTCTTGTAGGGTGGAGGATAACGTTCGGGATGCTTTTATTCTGATAACAATATGAATTTTGAAGTAAGATATAAACATAAAATGTAAAATGAGAAAACTATTTTTATTCATCCTGTTTGCCATTCCGTATTTACTAGCAGCACAAACTGCGGAAGATTATAATGAGAGGGGAATTGAAGCCCTTGATTCAAATGATCTGGAGCAGGCAATTTTCTTTTTTAATAAGTCGATCGAACTGAAAGAGGATTTTGATATTTCTTATTTCAACCGGGGTTACACCTATTTGCAAAGGAAAGATTATTCCGAGGCATTATCTGATTTTGTAAAATCGATCCGGCTGACTGGCAACGATACGATTGCCAAATATGCTTTTACAAATATTGCCTATTTGAAAAGAAACAAAATCAAAGACCTCGACGGTGCCCTGAACGCAATTGACCGGGCCCTTAAAATTGATCCGCATCATGTCAGAGGCTATCACATGCATGGTCTGATTATGAATGACCTGGAGCGATTCGAAGAAGCCATTGAGAGTTATAGTAAAGCACTGGAATTTTCACCACGGTTATCGGATATTTACTACGACCGGGGCATTTCATACCGGCAACTTGACAGACTGGACGAAGCCATTGCTGACTATACGAGGTCGCTTGAAATTGATCCGACTTCCAGTAAAACGTTTAACAATCGCGGTTTTGCGAAACAAAAAAAGAGGGATTTTGCGGGAGCGATCGAAGACTTTACAGAAGCCATAAAAATCGATGACAGTGCCTATTCTTACAATAACCGGGGCTTTGCAAAATACGAACTGGGGGAGTACGAATCAGCCAGAATTGATTGTGAAAATTCCATTAAACTAAATCCCGAAAATAGCTGGGCGTACCACTATTTGGGATTGATTTATTACGAGTTGAACCGGAAAGAAGAAGCCTGCGAGTTGTTTATGCGGGCAGTCAACATGGGGAAAGAAGATGCGATGTCGGACTACCGGGAGAAGTGTACCAGGCCGTAGGTTTAGGATTTTATTTTCGACCTTTTTACCAATTTATTCATTTTCAAAACCATCCGCAACAAACCGTCCAAACAATTCCTGCCGGAAATCGTATCATAAATCAGGACATTTTCGTAAATTGCCTGATGGATATGATAGAATTTATACTTAATAATCAACGGATCAAAACTTCCGCCCACGCGGGCATTACCCTGCTCGATTTTATCCGGGATCACCAGCAACTGAAGGGAACCAAGACGGGGTGCCGGGAAGGTGACTGCGGTGCCTGTACCATTCTGGTGGGTACCAATAATGAGGGCCGGGTGGACTACCAAACCATTACTTCCTGTATTTCTCCTCTCGGAAATGCACACGGGAAACATATCGTTACCATCGAAGGCATCAATCTGCCCAAGGAACTGAATACGGTCCAGCAAGCCATGGCCGATAATTACGCTACGCAGTGTGGTTTTTGTACGCCGGGATTTGTGGTGTCTATGACCGGATTCGCGCTGAATTCCGCCGGGACCGAACCCGCCGAATATCATCGGTGCAACGATGCGGTCAGTGGAAATATCTGTCGTTGTACCGGATATAAATCCATCGAAAAGGCCGGCTTTCAGGTGGAGAAAAAATTGCTGGAAAAAAATGGGAACCAACAGATTGAGTGGTTGATCCGGGAAGGATTTATTCCCGATTATTTTGCGACGATTCCGCCGAGACTGACAGCGATGAAGCGTGAACAGTCGAACGGTTCTACCGCCGGTTCGGGCCATTCTTACCAACCTGGAACGATCACCAACGTAGCCAACGGAACAGATCTTTACGTCCGGCACGCGGATCGACTGGCCGACGAAGCCGTTCGTTTATTGGGTAATGAAAAGGACTTGAAAGGTATTTCTTTTTCCAATGGAATTTGTACACTGGGTGCCAATACGACGGCTACAGAAATGCAGGAACACCCTCAGCTTCAGGCTATTTTTCCGAATCTGAAAAAATTCTTAAAACTGGTTTCTTCCGAACCCATCCGGAATATGGGAACCCTGGGTGGAAATTTTGTCAATGCCTCGCCCATCGGTGATATGTCCGTTTATTTTCTGGCTTTGAATGCCACCTTGACGATTGGGAAAGCGGACGGAACGGAACGAACTATACCCTTTCAGGCTTTTCACAAAAATTACAAAGAATACGATTTGCAATCCGGCGAAATTCTAAAAAGTATTTCTTTTAAATCATTTTCCAAAAACGATTATTTTAATTTTGAAAAAGTTTGTAAACGGACGCACCTGGACATTGCGAGTGTAAACGCGGCGGGAAGAATTACCGTTGAAAACCACCAGATTACGGACGCCCATTTTTCCGTTGGAGGTGCCGCTCCGATTCCAAAATATTTAGCAAAAACAGCCGCCTTTTTAATTGGGAAAACGGTTGATCCAAAAACAGTTTCCGAGGCTACTGAAATTTTACAGACCGAAATTTCACCCATTAGTGATGTCAGAGGAACGGCTGAATATAAACGGTTGCTGGCCGAAAAATTGTTTTTAGCGCATTTTGTAGAATTGTTTCCAGCGGAGATGAAGGGATATTAGTACATCTTTCTAACAAATCGCGCACTTAAAAAAAAGAACATGAAAAATATAGATAGTTACACCCACGTCCGGGGAGAATCCTTGTTCGTTAACGATCTGATCCTGCGGCACGATGCCTTGTTCGGATTGTGTTTTGATTCCCCCGTGGCCCACGGAAAAATAAAGTCAGTGGATTATTCGAAGGCCGAAGCACTGGAAGGGGTGGTGAAAATTTTCACCCATCAGGATGTTCTGGGTGAAAATCAAATCGGTGGAATCATTGCGGATGAACCGCTGTGGGCCGAAGACGAAGTGCACTTTTGGGGACAACCGATTGCCTTTATTGTAGCAAAATCAGAAGCTATTGCCAAAAAAGCCCGCGCTTTAATAAATATTGAGATTGAAAAATTACCTGTCATTACTACGGCCAAAGAAGCAAAGGAGAAAGGCAGTTTTATCAACGCGCCGCGCTCCTTTAATCTCGGTGACGCCAAGGCGGCCTTTGCAGATTGTGACTACGTGCTGGAGGGAGAGACTTTTTCCAACGGACAGGAACATTTGTATCTGGAAACCCAGGGATGCTACGCGGTCCCGCTGGAAAACGGAACGATAAAAATTACTTCTTCCACTCAGGGGCCGACACAAGTTCAAAAAACGGCTGCCAGAGTACTGGGTATTCCGATGCACAAAATAGAAGTAGATGTGATCCGTCTCGGAGGCGGTTTTGGAGGAAAGGAAGATCAGGCAACGCCCTGGGCGGTGATGGCCGCCGTCGCGGTTCAGCACCTGAATCGTCCGGTGAAATATATGCTGAACCGGCACGACGATATGCGAATGACCGGCAAACGTCATCCTTATACTTCTTTTTACAAAATAGGATTGAATAAAGAGCTGAAGATTAAAGCGTTCACCGTAGAATTTTTACAGAATGCCGGGGCTGCCGCCGATCTTTCTCCGGCCATTGCCGAACGAACGTTGTTTCATGCGACCAACAGTTATTTTGTTCCAAATGTAAGTACTACTGTTTATAGTTGTAAAACCAATCTTCCACCCAACACGGCGTTCAGAGGTTTTGGTGGTCCGCAGGGAATGTTTGTGATTGAAAGTGCGATTGCAGCGGCGGCGGATCAAATCGGTGTCAACCGGCGAGCCATTCAGGAAGCCAATTTATTATCGGAGCACGACGAGTTTTCCTACGGGCAGATTGCCCGGCAGGCGGAAGCGAGGAATAGCTGGTTTACCGCAAAGGAACGTTTTGATTTGGAAAAAATAGAAGCTGAAGCGGATAGTTTTAATCAAAAAAATAAACGATTTAAAAAAGGAGTTTCGCTGATGCCGATCTGCTTTGGAATTTCTTTTACCAATACGCCGATGAACCACGCGCGCGCGCTGATCCACATTTATCAGGATGGCAGTGTAGGCGTTTCTACGGGCGCCGTGGAAATGGGCCAAAGTGTCAATACCAAAATGCTGCAGGTAGCGCAATCAATTTTTAACATTGGTTATGAAAAAATAAAACTGGAAACGACCAATACCACGAGGGTCGCCAATACTTCTCCTTCTGCTGCCAGTTCTACCGCTGACCTGAATGGGAAAGCCGTGGAGATGGCGTGTAATTCGCTGATTGGGAGATTGACGACGGTAGCGGCCAAATCACTTTCCTGCGAAGAAAAAGATATTTCTTTCCGGGAAGATTTTGTTTTTGTGAAAAATAAGAAGTCGGATCTTTCCTGGGAGGAGCTGGTTGGTCAGGCGATGTTAGAACGGGTAGCTTTGTCCGAAAATGCACATTATGCGACGCCGGTCATTCATTTTGATAAAACCAAAGAGAAAGGCCATCCTTTTGCTTATCATGTTTATGGTACGGCCATTACCGTGGTGACTGTCGATTGTCTGCGTGGAATTTATGAAATTGATACGGTAAAAATTGTCCACGATTTTGGTAAATCTATGAATCTTGGAATTGACCTGGGACAAGTAGAGGGCGCGCTGGCACAGGGTATCGGCTGGATGACACTGGAGGAAATTGCCTATGATGAAAACGGTCGTTTGTTGTCCAACGCATTGTCAACATATAAGGTGCCCGATATCTTTTCTGCGCCAAAAACCATTGAGACGATTCCGCTGGAAACGGAAGGCAGTGAGCTGGCAATTAAAAAATCAAAAGCCGTAGGAGAGCCACCGCTTATGTATGGAATCGGAACTTATTTTGCGATTCAGCAAGCCGTAAAAGCGTTCAATCCAAATTATAAATTAAAATTCCACGCGCCGTTTACGCCCGAAAAAGTCTTGATGGGATTGTACGAAACGGAGGAACAAAACCATGTCCGTCAAAACGGAAAAACAACGGATTCTAACAAAAAAGAAATTCGTGTGAGAAAATAAAAAAGTATTGTTTTTGAAAAAAAATTATAAACTGATTTTCCGGTTCTGTGCTCTGTGAAGTAGTTAGCCATCAATTGCCATTTAATGAAATATACCCGACAAAATATCCTGAAAGGTGCGGCCATTTATAGCATTGGCGATACGGTGGCCGCCATGTTGCTGGGTGAGTTTTCGGTTGGTCGGTTGTTGGGGATGATGCTGATTGGCGCGCTGGTGTACAGTTTTGAGATCCCGAATTATTTTGCGTGGATTGATAAAAAGACGAATGCCTTCCGTGGTATAAAAAAAACACTCGTGAGGACGGGACTGGCCATTGCCTATTTTAATCCGCTTTGGATATTCCGGCATCTGGCATTTATAAAATTATTTTCCGGGAACTATACCCAAATAAATACTTCTTTATTCGTCGTGGCTTTCTGGTCTTTTCTGGTAAATATTCCTATTTCTCTGGTGGCGAATTTTTTGATTCAGAATAAAATAAAACTGGACTGGCGGTTTGTGGCCAGCGCCATTTTTTCCGGATTGATGGCCATTTATTATGCGTTAAGCGAAACCCTATTTCAATGATTTTTTGGCAACAGATAAAAGATAAACTAACCGACGGACAGCAAGTATACCTGTTGACCGTCATCGAAAATTTCGGGAGTTCTCCCGGACGAAAAGGTTTTAAAATGCTCATTTCGGAGGACCAGTTTATCGCAGGATCCGTGGGTGGTGGAGTGATGGAATTCCGGCTGGTAGCCGAAGCAAGGGAATTGTTGCTGACGAAAAATCCTCCGACTTTTATCAAAAAACAAATTCACCGGGGGAATATTACGGACGGTTCGGGGATGATTTGTTCGGGAGAGCAAACTGTGGCATTTCATTGTCTGAATGCTGATCATTTACCGGTTATTCAAAAATTACTGGACGCAGTCCGGAGCGGAGAAAAAGGAACGTTGTTATTGGCAAAGAACGAATTTGATTTTCGGGAAGATGTTTTAGCGACTCGGTTTGCGTATGAAATCAGATCCGGGGACGACTGGTATTTTAAAGAACATATTGGTTACAGAGATCACTTGTACATTGTTGGCGGAGGTCACGTCAGCGTAGCCGTTTCTGAATTATTTTCCAAACTGGGATTTTACGTTCACGTCTTTGATAACCGAACCGCATTAAATACTTTAGAAAATAATCAGGCGGCGCATCAAAAAACGGTGACTGATTACGAAAACATTGCTGATCATATTCCGGAGGGACTGGATACTTACGTGGTGATTATGACCAACAAATACACGGAGGATAAACTAGCCGTACAACGATTACTCCGAAGAAAATATGCCTTTACAGGTGTGTTGGGCAGTAAAGCAAAACTAAAAACACTCCGGAAGGAACTGCTGAAAGAGGGTTTTACCACCAAAGAATTGAATACCCTGCACGCACCCGTTGGTTTGCCCATTAAAAGTGAAACGCCCGATGAAATTGCGGTCAGTATCGCCGCCCAGATTATTTGTGCGAAGAATGGGGGAGGATGCAAGTAAGTATATTGTTAAAATGCTCATTACTGAATTTATTTATTTAACATTCCTTACCTGCTTAACCGCTTTCTTATTTCTAACTGACCAGACATTTTTATAACCATTTCTTGTTGTTTTGTAAATGAATATTCAGTGAGATAACATGGTTTATAGTAAGACATATAATTCTGTATGATGGGCAGATATTCATTTCCATTCTTATCTTTTAATCCAATCATTTCACACGATGAATAATTTACATACGTTTCAAATATTGTCCCTGGATCTGGTGAAGTATCACAAATTAAATCACCTTTTTTTGAGCACGCATCGAGATTGAAAGTATCTTTTCCAAATAGTGATTCTTCAAAGGTATGATATAAACCAAAAAAGTGCCCAAATTCATGTGCTACAATTTTTGAATCTTTGAGGTCAAATTTACTTAAAACTATATTGTTGGTTCGACTAGATAAAATGTATGAGAATCCACCTGTTTTTGAACAGGATATACTTGAATTAGTAATCGTACAATATTCATTCTTATGATCCAAAACAAATACCGTTATCATGTTTTCAAGATCATGTTTTTGTGAGAATTTATCGTAAAGATTAAAATGATTTTCGGATAAGTCTTCAATTTTTAATTCTGATTCAATTACTTCTATTTGATCAATATAGAATATTAATCGAGTATTTTTGAATGAATAATTTAAATTCGTCACTACTTCTTCTAACTCTTTTACTATATTTCTATTTGGTGTAGATTTCATTTCTTCAACAAATACAAATCTTATTGGAAATTTTAAGGTATCAAGATGATCCAATTTTTGGGTGAAGGAGTCGTTAAGGATTTTACTATAGATAAGATCAGTGTTTTCTTTATCGATATTAGGATCACAATTTATTTTACACCAATTTTTATCTTCGTGCACCTGGCACAATAGTGTTGTGAAATTTAAACAAAATAGAAAAAGTATAATTGGTTTCATTATATTAATTTAGTATTGTTTATTCAGTCTTTCGATTTCGAGTCCTTCCAGTTGTTCCAACTCCGTTCCGGCCTCGTGGCTCAGCGCCATCAACAGAAAATGTCCTCCGAGCCGATTTCCCGCTGCGATACACCAGTCTTTTTTAGCAGGAAACAAATAAGCACTCAGATAAGGAAATGGTTGATTTAACAGTTCGTTTTGTTCCCGGAATATACCGGGCCATTCGGACAACCGGATAATCTCAATCCAGTCCTGCTGATACTCGGTGCGAAGGCTACCCAGTTGAAAATTGCCGTAGTCAAACTGTCTCACTTTTGCTTTATCTCCCAGCCACGACACCAGTCTGTCCAGCACTGATATTTCATAATCCAGTGACCTTTGTAATTGGATCGGTTTTTTACCGAGCTTCCGGTAGATTTCCTGAACGCCGAGTGTTTGTGAAAAGGGAACCTGGTAAATTTCTGCCAGCTCGCGTAGATAAACCGGCCGGAGAAAATCTGCTTTAATCTTTTCCCAGGTACTAACTTCAAAAAACAGTTTTCCAATCGCTGCCCGGGCATTCATATCCTCCACCGAATCCGGCAGGGCAGGATAAGTATCTTCCGGAAATTTGTCCGCAAATGCAAAAGGCAAATAGATTTTATAATACCGGTCGAAAACAGGAGGGAATACACCCGCGATCTCCCCAACGGTTTTACCCCTGGTCGTTTTGATCAGCCAGTTCATCCAGCGGGGAAGGTTTTTGATCATGCGCTTTTTAGTGTGAAATGACAGTTAGAGCATATTTAAAATAAATTTAAACACGCTCTTAGATAACGATGTTATGTTTACAAAGGTACGGACTAAATTTGAAGAAAATGCAATTTATATAAAAATATGGGTGTCCGGCGATTGTCTATTTGTTGTTCCACACTAAAGATATAAGAGCTTGTCCAAACTTCCATTAATTGGCTACAATTGGCAAATTTTATTCTGAATTTCGTTAAAAAGCCTCGCCGATGCTATGGCATCGCCTGTG
>CAKZUV010000001.1 GCA_937921555.1 uncultured Saprospiraceae bacterium | reverse complement strand
CTTACATTCAAGTAACAAATGCAACTTTTTGATTAACAATTTGATTGGGAGAATAAAATCCCAATCTTTTACGGGGTCTATTATTTAATTCATCTTCTACCCACTGAATAAACTCTTCAGAAAGCATTCTGAAATCTGTCTTCTTAGGTATGTACTGTCTAATTAATCCATTCAGATTTTCATTACTTCCTCTTTGCCAACTATGGTATGGTTTAGCAAAATAAAAATCACATTCAAGCTCTTGTGAAATTTTTTGATGTGCCGAAAATTCTTTTCCATTATCAGATGTAATTGTATGTAGAACATACTGATAAGGTCTCAAAATTTCAATAGTTTTATCTGCTAGCATTTCTGCATTTTTCCTTGCTAACAGTCGCATTTTCAATAATCCAGTTGATCTATCATTTATCGTAACTATCGCTCCTTTGTGATCTTTTCCAATAATCGTGTCTATTTCAAAATCACCAAATCGTTCTCTCTTTTCTACGATCTTAGGACGCTCATCAATATCAATTCGACCTTGGATTTTACCCCGTTTATCCTTTAAATTACCGCGTTTCCTGTACTTTTTACCCCTCGTACGTAAATGCTCATGTAACACTCCTCCTTGCTTCTTATCAGCCCAAATATACTGGTAAATCCTTTCGTGAGAAACACAATTCTCTCCTTCCACTTTAGCTAATCCTACTATTTGTTCGGGACTTAATTTCTTTTCCAATCCTTTATCAACTCGTGCCTGGATCGCTTCCGTAAAATACCTTTTCTTATTCTTTTCCTTTTGGCGTTTAGCGTATTTTCGATCCGCTAAATCATGCCGATACAATCCAGATCGCAAATCTTTGTTCCGTTTTAATTCTCGGCTAACAACTGATTTATCTTTTCCAATTACTTCAGCTATCGCTTTTTGCGAGTGTCCGTTATTTTTCATGCTCGCAATTGTATATCTTTGCGATGAGGTTAAGTGGCCCATTTTTTTACTTTTAGTCGAGACAAAAATAGTAAACTTAACTTCAGAGAGAGAGGTTTCGGCCTCTTTCTCTTTTTTAACTACTTTTTCTCTTTTCTAAAAGTTGCATTTAAAGGTTGAATGCAAGATGTTATTTACGCCAGGTCTCGTATGTTTACGGAAAAGTCTATTCACCGTGTATCTCATCCAGAGAAGCCTGCAAAATCCGGGCAAGTTGTTCTCCGTTTTCCGGATATAAAATCGTCCGGTGATCGCCCGGTACTTCACGAATCACAATCCCTTTTCCGGCGAAAGGTTTCCAGCCCAAAAATTCAAAATCATCCAGATAAAAACGCTGGGCTTTTGCTCTGAATAAATGTATTTTTCCGTCATAAGGACGCATCCGGTATTTATTATACGCTTGCTTATTCATCTGATCTACCCGCGCCAACCGCTCTTCGTTGGTGGTCGTTTCGATCTTTCCGCCCGGCCCGTTTTGATAGGTCCAGCGTTTTAGCCGTCGCCGGAAAACTTCCGATTTATATTTAAAACTTTCTACCGGATCACGGGCCAGCAATCCTAAATTCCAGGCCAGTTTTTTACCGGAACGCAGCAATCTGCCCTGACTAACCGATTCGTCCGGCGCCGCCAGGTGACCACGTACCACAGTATCCAAAACGCCCAGCATAGAAACTTCTTTACCCATCGCCCGCAGTTGCTGCGCCATTTCAAAAACAATTAATCCACCAAAAGAATAGCCCGCTAACGCGTAAGGACCATCCGGATTCTGCCGGATAATTTCGCTGATATAATACGCGGCCATCTCTTCAATCGTTTTCAACGGATCCATTCCATTTTGTAATCCCAACGCCTGAACTCCGTAAATGGGCTGGTCCTTGTCCATGTATTTTGTCAATGCCTGAAAAAGAAATACGTGCAGTCCCGCTCCGTGTACCAGATAAATCGGCGGCTTATTGCCCTGCGGCTGAATGGCGACCAACGACTGAAATTCCATCTCTACTTTGTTTTGTTCCAGCAATCCAGCCAGACTATGAATCGTAGAATTTTCCATGAGCTTTGACAAAGGCAGGGTCCGGTCGAATTGCTTTTCAATCTCCGACATCATACTGACCGCAATCAGTGAGTGTCCTCCCAACTCAAAAAAGTTATCGTGGATACCAATCTCTTCTATGCCTAATGATTTTGACCAAATCGCCTTCAGCTTTTTTTCTGTATCCGTCTGTGGTGCTACGTATCCCGTCAAGGTTTCATCCCGCGAATAATCAGGAACAGGCAACTGGCGGCGGTTAATCTTCAGAGTTCCCGTCAACGGAAATTTATCCATCTGTACGAAAGCCGACGGGACCATATAATCCGGTAATTTTTCCTTCAGATATCTGCGCAGTTCGCTTTGATTAAGATTTTTATCCATGATTACGTACGCCACAATCCGTTTGTTATCAACCTGATCTTCCCGGACCACTACCACGTTTTCCCGGACACCGGGATATTGCGACAACAGCGATTCGATCTCTCCCAGTTCAATTCTGAAACCTCTCACTTTTACCTGATGATCTACCCGGCCAATAAAATCAATATCACCATCCGGTAACCACCGCGCAATGTCCCCGGTGCGATAAACCATTTCCTTTTCGTTCAGTGGATTGCTGACAAACTTTTCCTGATTCAATGCTGGTCTTTTGTAATAACCACCGGGCGCTACGCCTACTCCACCGACGTACACTTCTCCCGGCACGCCAATCGGTACCGGATTCTGCTGCGGGTCGAGGATATACACTTGCGCATTTTTCATCGGGTACCCAATCGTCTCATAACCCGTTTCCATCCGGGTCGCCATCCGGTCGCCGGTCAGTTTTTTGACCGTCGTATAAATGGTGGTTTCCGAAGGACCGTAAGCGTTGTACAAATCTTTACCACGAGCCAGTAGTTGTTGTGCCAGCTCTTTGGTCAGTGCCTCCCCGATGCTCATAATCCGCATCTGTGAGTGTCCGTGCCAGCCAGCCGTCATCAGCATTCGCCACGTAGCGGGGGTGGCCTGCATAAACGTAATTCCTGATTTCTCTAATCGTTTTTTTAATAAAAATCCATCCACCACTTCCGTGTTACTGGCAATTACGACTTTACCTCCCAAGAAAAGTGGCAGGAAAAAATCCTGTATCGACGGATCAAAAGAAACGGAGGCCACACTCAGTGTAATGTCCTCTGCGGTGAGATCAGCAGCTTCCATCATCGCATAATGATGATCGACCACTGCGGTGTGCGGAATTAAAATTCCTTTAGGTTTTCCAGTAGAACCTGAGGTATAGATAATGTAAGCCAGATCGTTCGGATTTAATCCAACATCCAGATTTCTTACCGTACCATTCTTATGTTCTTTGTAAATAGATTCCAGGGTAATGACTTTGTGATTGCCTTCCGGGACCTGTTGCAACATTTCATTTTGAGTCAGTAAAATTTCGGCCTGCGCATCTTCCAGAATAACCGCCAGGCGATCTTTCGGATTGGCCGGATCAAGTGGTACGTAAATTCCGCCAGCTTTTAAAGTTGCCAACAAACTTACCAACAGTTCAACGGAACGGTTAACAAAAACTCCGACAAAATCTCCCCGTTTTACACCGGCCCGCTGGAGATGATGCGCCAGATGATTGGCATCTTCGTTGAGTTGCTGGTAAGTCATTTTTTTATCCTGACTTTCCACCGCGATTGCGTTGGGTGTTTTTAACGCCTGCGCCTCGAAGAGACTGGTAATCGTTTCTTTATCCGGATAAGGCGACTGATTATTTGCCCAGTTTAAAATTGTCTTTTTTTCTTCTTTGGGTAATAAATTAATTTTAGAAATTGGCAACTGAGGTTGCGCTACAATATTTTCTAATAATAACCGGAAAGACGCTAATCTGCGTTTGATCGTTTCGGCGTTAAAAAGGTCTTTATTATAAATCCATTCAAAATCAACGCCCTCCGCAGTAGGTTTTATATTAATAAAAACATCAAAAGTTTCGTAATTTCTGAGGATGGGATTCATTTCCGTTTTCAGGTTTCCAAATTTCAAATCACCCGTTGCACTATCCATATTAAAGAGGATAGAAATAATCGGTTGACGACTGAGGTCCCGTGGTAAGCTCATTTTTTTCACCAGCGCGCCAAGCGTATAGTTTTGATGTTCAAAGGCATCCAGGATTTTGCCTCTGGCCGTTTTTAGATGAGTAGAAAAACTAGCATCTGCTCCTACTTTGACTCGCACTGGCAACAAATTAACAGCGTGCGTAATCAAATTTTTATTTTCCGGATTCGACTGACCGGCAGCTACCATTCCCAGAACAAAATCTGACTGTCCCGAAAGACGATGAATAAAAGTATGAAAAGCAGTGTACATCGTCACAAACATGGTGGTCCCTTCTTTGACCGACAATTGTTTAAGTTGACCAAATAATTTTTGCTCAATACTTATCTTTTCACAACTCGCCCCGTAAGTTTTTTGTGCAGGTCGTAACCGATCCGTCGGAAAGTCCAGTACCGGAATATTCTCTGAAAATTCACCCAGCCAATAGGATTCCGCTTCCTGATATTCTTCGCTGGTACGGTACTCGTCCTGTTCTGTCAGGTAATCACTGATTTGTTTTGGAGCGGGCAAATTGGGCGTCACGCCGGTGGCAACTTGTTCGTACAATTTGGCAAGATCATTAACGAGTACACCACAGGAATAACCATCCGCGATACCGTGGTGAGCAGTCATTAATAAATGGTGAAGCTTGGGAGCCAACCGGATGATCGTTGCCCGAAACAAAAGTCCCGAAAAAATATCCATCGGTTGTTCCGACTCAATATCCAGATAAGATTGAAAAGTTTTTTCTTTTTCTTCGGTGGACAAATCCGACAAGTCAATCAACGGAAATGCTTGTTCCACTTTTGCATGAATGATCAGATTGGTGGTATCCGGATCATAAGTAGATCGCAGAGCTTCGTGCCGTTCGACTAGTAAAACCAAGGCATCCTGTAAATTTTTGACGTCTAAACTTCCAGTCAGTCGAATATTACTACTCAGATTATAAGCCGCCGCCGCTCCGTCACTCAGTCGTTGTTCAACCCAAACTTCCTTTTGTCCTTCTGTTAATGGCCACTTTTTTTTTTCAGTCAAATCAACGCCCAAATCCGCCAGCTCTTTTTTCCGCCGCTCACATTTGTCCGGTGGGTAAATAATGACGTTGGTATCCGGTGCATCTTCCGCCACGGTCAATGGAAAGAATCCAGCGGTTTGCATTTCTCTGATCGTTTCAACAATCATATCGTACGTAAAGTCGAGATCTTCCTGCGTATGCGCCGTCGAAATTAATCCTGCCTTTTCCATCAGGTGAACCCCTTTCATTCTCAAATAATAGAAGAACAGTTTTCCTAATGGATTTTTTTGTAAAAGTTTAATGGTCACTACCGATGCACAACTCAATACTTGCAACGGAACTTTTGTTTCCAAAAATAAGGATCGCAACCGTTCCGCAAACCGGGCAGTTTTAGCATTCAGCGCATCGTACATCGGTTGACCTCCTCTTTTGATTTCGGTCAGCGCAGCCAGCGCAGAAGCCAGACTCAACGGATGCTTAACAAATGTACCACCAAAAAAAGTAACCCCTACTTCTGGCACGGAATCGTCTCCGTAATTCCAGGCACCACCATCAAAGGCATCCATATATTTACGCTTTCCGGCGACCGCAGCCATCGGCAATCCACCCGAAAGAATTTTTCCATAGGCAACAATATCCACCTCAATATCAAACCACGCTTGTGCCCCACCCGGCGCTACTCTGAATCCGGTAATCATTTCATCAAAAACCATCGCCATCTCCTGCTCTGTACAAATTTTTCGAATTTCATGAAAGAGTGCTCCTCTTTGCAAATGCGGATTATTAGGCTGTACTGGTTCGATGATGACGGCGGCTACCTCGTCGGCGTGCGCACGAATTTTATTGAGCACTTCCGGATCATCATAATCCAATACGATGACTTGATCCACCGCCCAGTGTGGAATCCCCGGAGCGATAGGTACCGGAACCACTTTTCCATTTCGGTTAATTCCTTTGACCAGCATTTCATCAATAATACCGTGATAGTCTCCACTAAAAACAATCAATCGTTCTTTATCCGTCACGGTTCGCGCCACTCGAATAGCGGCAGAAATTGCTTCCGATCCGGTATTCACCAACGTCGCTCTTTCACAACCCGTAATTTCACATAACAGCTTTGCTACTTTTTCCGCTAGTGGCGTTAAAACTCCCAGTTCAATTCCTTTTTCCAGTTGTTCCGCAATTGCTTTTTGAATAAAATCCGGGGTATGTCCAAACAGACTGATGCCAAATGCACTACGATAATCGACGTATTCGTTTCCATCCACATCCCAGAGTTTCGCGCCCTTCGAACGTTCCACCGCAATCTGATAAATCATATCTTTCCACAGCGTCGTGAATCCACTGATCGCCCTGGGATCGGCCAGGTAAGGACGCTGCCGGTCGGTCAGCTGCTGAGAGCCTTTGGTTTTGGTGGTATAATTATGAATGAGTTCATCGAGATACTTTATCTCCCGCTCCGTGAGGTCTGCTCTGGATCTTTTGTCCAGAGGTGCCCAGGGACCGAAAGCCATGCCTTCGGATTTTTCTTTTTTGGAGGTGGTAACAATTTTATCACCCGGTTGAGAAGCATTTTTTTGTACAATGCCCTGATTAGTAACCGGGGGCATGGGAGCAGCAGGAACCACAGGGGAAACTCCGGCAGCGTTTGCTATATTTTTTCCGGAAAGCAAGGCCAGTTGTTGTTGCATTATAATCAACTGCTGCTGTACCAACCCTTCCAATCCACTCGCTGGAATGGCAGGATTGACCGGATTAATTTCAGGAAAATTTCCGGGAGTAGCCGCAGCCGGTGGCGGAACAGATGGACTAACTGAATCTGGCCGGACCGCAGAATTTTGGGATGATGGTAACGCCAGCATTGTATTTCTTTCTTTTAATTCTTCCCTTAAAGCATCCGGCGTTAATTTATCATCTACATATTTTGCCAGGGTATCAATATTGGGTGCCTCTTCAAAAAGTTGTCTGAAACTTAATTTTATGTTGAATGCTTTTTTAATTTTTGAAGTAGCTTGTGTCAAAAACAGAGAGTCAAATCCAAGTTCTAAAAAGCTGGCGTGCACATCCATTTGCTGAACGGGGATGCCGCTCAGTTCGTGGAATATGTCTTTTATTTTTTCTGATAGTAAGTCTTTACGTTCCATCTGCGGTTGGTTCAATTGCGTAGTAAAATTAGTTTCTGTTACCGAAATATTTGCTGCAGCAGACATTGTTGCTACCGTACCAGGCAGGAGCTTTGCTTCCAGCCAATGGCGTTGTTTTGCAAAAGGATAAGTCGGTAAAGAAATCCGAGACAGGGGATGATATTGATTAAATGTTTTCCAGTTAATGGGGACACCAGACAGCCATAGCCGTCCTGTATTTTTCAGTAAAAAGGCCTGATCGTTAATGGTTTCTTTTGGGTGTTTTAAACTTGCAAAAATGGCGGTCTCTTGTTTCCGCGCCGGATGCTGCCGGGCAAACGTACTGAGGGTTTGTCCGGGTCCTACTTCCAGTAAGATGGTATTTTCCATCGCCAGTATATGCCGGATACCGTCAGAAAAATTAACGGTTTGCCGGAGATGACTGAGCCAGTACTCGGGCTTGGCAGCTTCGGTGGATTGCATCCAGTTACCACAAACATTCGATATTACCGGAATCGTCAATTCCCCAAATGTTACGGTCTTTAAGTATTTTTCAAAAGCAGGTAAAATCGGATCAATCATTTGAGAATGTGCGGCTACTTTAATATGGGGTCGCGTGGCGTGAATTTCAGCGGCGGTTAGTTTTTTCTTAAGCTGATCAATTGCCGAAGCGCGACCAGAAACGACCACTTGATTTGGTTTATTAATCGCGGCGTAGTCAATCTCTTTGGTCAGATAAGGTGCCAGTTCGTCGGGTGTCATTCCGATACTCAGCATGCCGCCTTCTTCTAATTCTAAAAATAATTTTCCCCGCGTCGCTACCATTCCCATGGCTGCTTCCAGACTCATTAATCCGGACAAAGTTGCCGCCGTATATTCTCCCAGACTATGACCAATCATCGCCGTGGGTTGAATTCCCCAGGACATCAATAATTTTGCAGTCGCATATTCTACCGTAAATAATAAAGTAATTCCGGCAAGTGGATCAAGAATCGGTTCTAGTCGGTCGTGATCCGGATAAAGTATATTTTTCAGATCAAGTTGATATTCATTTTTCAATAAAGCCAAACATTCATTAACGGTCTGTCGGAAAACAGCTTCTTCCCGATACAAATCTTTCCCCATATTCGTATGCTGCGATCCGCCTCCCGGAAACATGAAAACCACTTTCTGGGGAGCTTCTACCGACGCTGAAAAAAGTCGGGTCGGATCCCGCTCTTCCAATATATTTGTCAGCTCTTTGATCGATGCACCAACCAGGCTGGTACGATGTTTAAAATCAGTACGACCTAATTGTAAGGTAGCCGCGATACGACCCGGTGCGACCGTTGGATTATCTTTTAAAAATGCTAAAAGGTCTGATGCGATTTCAGATAAAGCTTCGGGGGTCTTGGCCGAAAGGGTGATCAAATGCTGAGACCGCGATCGCGTTTTTTCTTTGATCAGAGGCGCCTCTTCCAACACGATATGCGCATTGGTTCCACCCAACCCAAAAGAACTGACCCCAGCCCGACGGGGATTTACGCCCCGTTTCCAATCGGTCAATTTATCATTGACATAAAAAGGACTGTCCTTAAAATTGATTTGAGGATTGGGTTGGTGATAATGTAACGAGGCAGGAAGCTGTTCGTGCTTCATCGCCAGTATGGTTTTTATAATTCCGGTAATACAAGCGCCGGCGTCGAGATGACCAACATTTGTTTTGACGGAACCAACGGCGCAAAATTGTTTTTTATCCGTAAAAAATCTGAAGGCCGTTGTCAATCCTGCCAGTTCTACGGGATCACCAATCGGCGTTCCGGTACCGTGACATTCGATATAACTGATGGTATTTGGATCAATATCTCCGCGTCGGTAAGCGTCTATGATAGCGGTGGATTGTCCGGTAATTCCCGGAGCGGTAAACCCAATTTTATCCTGTCCGTCGTTGTTGATGGCCGTAGAACGAATCAGTCCGTGAATCTGATTTTGATCTTCGATGGCCGTCTTTATTTTTTTAATAACAATAAAACTCATTCCGTTCCCACGCACCATACCGTTGGCATCCGCATCGAACGTCCGGCAATATCCGTCGGGCGAAAGTGCGTGTCCTTCTTTGTGTAAATGTCCCGCGAAGGGTGGCTGAATTCTTCCACCACCGACGATAGCGATTTCACAATCTCCGTTTCGGATACTTTGACAAGCCAGATGAAGTGCTACCCCACTGCTGGAACAGGCGGTTTGAATATTAATGGCGGGACCTCTGAGATTTAATTTATAGGCCACGCGCGTCGCAGGAAAATCTTTTTCCAGGGTAATTCCTAATTGAAAATCATCAACGGACTTAAAATAATTTGGGTGCGTAATTACGTTGTTGACGAGATAGGTATTTCTGGCAATTCCGCCAAAGACGCCAATTCGCTGCTCATTATTTTCGGGGTCAATTCCAGCATCCTGCAACGCAGCGTAGGCCGTTTGTAAATAAATCCGGTGTTGCGGATCCATCAGCGCCGCTTCTTTGGGGTGATACCCAAAAAATTCCGCATCAAAACAATCGGCATCTTCCAGCGGCATACCACGACGCACGTAATCGGGATCATTAAAAGTCTCCGGCGAAATGCCCGCAGCGATTAATTCTTCGTTTGTAAACAGTTTACTAACATCCCGTCCCGTTTTTAAATTATCCCAGAATTCAACAATATTTTTTGCGCCTGGTAAACGAACGGCCATTCCGATAATGGCAATGCTGTCATCTGCGGGTTTTCTGCCCTGATCATTTCGGTCAACTTCTATTTCCGAAGGATTTTGATAACCCAATTGCTGTGCGGTTCCCCAGGTAGTGTCACTGAGAAAATTATCATTTACGACCGCCTCACTTTTCTTCGCCAGGTTCGCTTTTATTTTACCATGTTCTAATAAATTAATATCGCCCATCGGTTTGGAATCATCATAGATGCCATCGGTCATTTTTTGATCAAGATCCTGATACGGACGGATCAGACTTTCGTCGAATGGAATCCCCGTTTTTTTACAAAAATCCTCCATCACCCGTTGCGGATCCGTTACTAAATCTTCGTAATTGATTCGGAATTTCCGATGGTCTTCAACCTTCTCAAAAAACGTATTAATGACCCGGTGCGATTCGGTCCAGATCAGCTCGCCTAATTGTCTTGGTGCAAAATTATGATCTTCTAAATACATGACCTGCGCCATCCGCATTTTTTCAAAAGAACGCACCATCGCATAAGGATGCCGCACGAGTTGAATAAAAATGGGATCGGCAAAATCGCTTTCTGCTTTTTCTAAAATATCCAAATCCAGGGCGTAGGAAGGAGATTTATCTACTAAAATCTGACCGGGTATTTTTTCCTGTAAATACTGATAGAATGCTTTGGTGGATGTTGCGGATTCTTCCGCTTTTTGAATAATGGATTTTGCCGTTTCCGCATCGCAATTTTCCAATTCCATGACGGTCCGAACGAGGCCTTCTTTCCAGAGCGCGAACTTATTTGAGTACGCGTTTGCGCGTTGTTGTAAGTCCTGAAAGCCGAGTAGTTGCAATTCGTTGGCGGCAAAAATTCCGGGATGTCCCGCCAGCATAATTCTCAACAAGGAAGTTCCGGAACGAGGTGGCGCCAGAATAAATATAGCACGTTTATTTTTTGTATTGACAATACTTTTATTTACCTGAGGAAGTTTGGGAATAATGGTTTTAAAATGGGCAAAATCTGCGGGCGTTAGTCTTTTTACCTCTGTAGCGGATTTTCCACCATTATTTTTACCACCAAAAATTCGGTTAATTGCTTCCGGATATTGAGATTCCAGCATCTTACGATACTGCGCAATCGAAGGAGCCGTAAAAATGGTAATGATAAAAATCGTCTCTCCAATTTTTTCCTGAATTTTATTAATAAACTGAGCAGCCTGCAGAGAATTTCCACCCAATTCAAAAAATTTATCGTGAATACCAATCTGATCGATCTCTAAAATTTCCTGCCAAAGGTCCGTTAAATATTTTTCTAAATCTCTAACCGGTGCTTCGTAAGTTGTTTCTAAGACCGGTCGTTTACGGGAAGGTTCCGGTAACGCTTTTCGGTCAATTTTCCCAGCAGTAGTCAATGGCATTTTATCTAAAATAACCATCGCTGCCGGAATCATATATTCCGGTAACGTTTCGGACAATTGATCTTGCAATGCTCCCATGGTCAAAGTCGCCCCATTTTTCAACACCAAATACGCTACTAATTTTTGCGAACCGGGATCGTCTCCTTTTAATAAAACCGCTGTATCTAACACCGCAGCCAGTCCGCTGATTTTCGCTTCGACTTCTCCCAGTTCGATCCGGTAACCCCGTAGTTTTACCTGATGATCTTTTCTACCCATAAAATCCAGATTACCATCCGGCAACCAACGTCCTAAATCTCCGGTGGCATAAATACGGCCTTCGGGACCAAAAGGATTTTTAATAAATTTCTCGGCAGTCAATTCCGGTCGGTTCAAATATCCGCGAGCGACTCCCGCACCACCGATAAATATCTCTCCCGTTTCACCCGACGCAACCGGTTGAAATTTTTCATTTAAAACATACAAAAAAGTGTTATCGATCGCCTTACCAATCGGCACTTTATCGCCTTTAAAATCTGGGGACGTCGTAAAAATAGAACAACCAACGGTCGCCTCGGTGGGACCAAATTGGTTTAATAATTTAGTATCAACAAATGTCGAATGATGCCGACTGACCAGAGCCGCCGGGCAGGCTTCTCCGGCAACGCTTACCGATTCCAGGGTGCTTAATTGTTTGGACGCTGCTTTATTTAGCAGCAGGTTATACAGGGACGGAAAAGTAAGCAGATGCGATATTTGCTGATTATGAATAAAGGAAGCCAGATTAGAAATATCTTTTTCGAGGCTTTCCGGGGCAATCACGAGGGTTCCACCGTCCAGCAGGGTCCAGTAGATGAGTAAAACGGCACCATCGAAGGCAAAAGAATAAGCGTACAAAAATCTTTTGACGGGATGGTTGACGTAGTTTATCTGGGCCTGGATCAGGTTGCGGACGCTGCGGTGTTCGACCTGTACGCCTTTGGGTTGTCCGGTAGAACCGGAGGTATAAATGGTATAGATTAAGTTGTCGGGGGTCGCGGAGCTATCGGGTTCCGTCGTTGAAAAATCAGCGATGGTTTCCCACTGGTCCAGATGGATGGTGTTAATATTCTGATTGGTAAAAATATTTTCCAGGTGTTGTTGGGTCAGACAAATTTTGGCCTGGGTATCGGAAAGAATAAACGACAGCCTTTCCTGAGGCGTCGCAGGATCGATGGGTACGTAGGCGGCACCGGCTTTCTGGATGCCCAGGATGCCGATAAACATTTCGAAGGAGCGGTGTAAGGAGATGGCGACGAGCGACTCAACGGTGACGCCCCGGCTGATCAGCAAGTGTGCGAGCTGATTGGCGCGCTGGTTGACCTGCCGGTAGGTCATTTCCCCGTTACCAAATACGAGTGCTACCGCATCAGGCGTACGTTGGGCCTGTGCGGTAAAAAGCTCGTGGATACAGAGCTTCTCCGGTAAGATGGGAAGCGATTTAGTCATAGTCTGTTAGTCTCTCAAAAAGATAAAATCCGGAATCAGATTTATCGAATTTGGAAAAAAATTAAAAAAAAGAGCCGATTATTTTCAGGGGCGTGCTTATCACAAAGTTGGGCAGCAACGAGGGTTGAGGGGAAGCAGTAAAAGTGGTGGGGTTTTTCTGCTTGGAGTAATTATTACAATATATACTTAATTGTAACCGCAAAATACGAAAATTAGGGAAATTTTTACATACCCTGTTGGGGGTATCTTATGTATGGAGGATTTTTTGATTTGTGGATAACTGACCGATCCCGACTGAAAGGAGGGCAACGTATGACAATACGTTGAGGGAAGGCACCGCAAAAGCGGACGGGAGGCATTTTTGGATGGGTGGATTTGTGGATGTGCGGATTTGTGGATTTTACGGTCGTAGCATAGTTTGTGTGACCCGTGGGCCAGGCTTTTTGTATCTACACCGGAGGTGTAAACGAACGCTTGGCTTTGGGTGGGTTTTGGATAAGCCCCTTCAAATACATAACAAAACACATCCATTAATTCCAAAAAGACACAAAATCTCACGAGATCATATCCTGTGATATCCCAAAAAAAATAAAAATCCCGAATTTTAGTATTATCCAAAATTCGGGATGACTCATGTCTTAAAATTTAAAAAACAGACTATTTCTCTACTGTTTTGACTTTAAGTTTACCTTTTTCTATACTCTCTTGTAGTTCTTTTACTTTGCGCTCTGCCTCTTTAATTTTTTCTTCTTTTTCCTCTACCTCTTTAAAGCTTATCTTCTTTTCTTTCTTATCCTTCTCTAATTGCTCTTTTGCTTTTTCAATTTTCTCTTTGGAACGGTAAACGATATCATCTCCTTCTTCAATTGATTTTTCTACTTTTTCCTTCTTTTCTTTTTGCTTTAGTTTAGCCTGAACTGCCCTTTGTTGACCAAATTCTTTTCCTTTCAAATCTCCTTTATTCTTACCGTACGCATTTCCGTTGCCTTTACTATTCTCATTATCAACTGTAGCAGTTTTTCCATTTTTTTTGCCTTTCGAAGCTTTGGCTTTTTTATCCTTCTTTTCTTTTGATTTGCCATAAGCCTTTCCATCATCCTCCTCCTCGTAATCTTTGTCACCGCTCTTACCTTTTGACTTTGCTTTGCCTTTTGATGCACTTTTCCCCTTTTTCACATCTTCATTGTTGTCCTCATCTTCTTCTGTTTCATTATCTTTTTTATTAATCTTGTCTGTTACTTTTTCGACTTTGTCTTTATTTTTACCTTTACCTTGGCTTTTTCCTTGTGCCATTACATCTCCTGAAAGAGTAATAAGACCGAAAATTAAGAACATCGAAAACAAATATTTTAAATTTTTCATAATATCTAGATTTAAGATTGAATTAATTATCTAAATCATCTAATGCATTTTCTAACGCATTGATTTTTTCTTTTATTTCAGTATTAGTTTCTTCCAATTCTGTAGTAATGGAATCTATTTGCTGGACTTCCTGTATTTTTTCTGTTGAAGAGTTACTGGTTTTTTGACCAGCATTAGTACATCCTATAATAAAAACCACTGTTATAAGTAGTAATGTGAATAATCGGTTCATTTCTATTTGTTTGTAATTTAGACGATAAAATACATTGATATTATATTAATATTTCATTAAAATTATGCCAATTCTCATAAAGAAGACTTAAAATTAATTTTTAAACCAGATAATATTTTAAATACCTATGAGAAGCAAAAAACGACAAAAGAATGGTAAATAGGTTTGAAATTTCTTAAAGATGCCACCAAAATGTACCACACACAAAAAATGCTTGTAAATTATTCATTTACAAGCATTTATTAAAAATATTTGTGGAGCTGCAGGGTTTCGAACCCTGGTCCAGACAAAGCATCGAAGAGCTTTCTACACGCTTAGTGTACCGTTAAATTTTCGAGAAAAGAAGCAGACGCTACACCAACCATCTTCTTTTCCTTATATCCTTAATTTCGCCTGTTGATCGGATCAGGTCAACCAGCTAGTCTGAGGGTTTTGTTAATATGCGGCATGATGTGTATCAGACATCAACCATACGGCACAATGGTAGATAATTCCTAGAATTATGCTGCCATGGCAAAGCTACGCTCGCCAGTTAAAATTGTTTGATCATTATTTGTTAACGGAGTAACCAATCGTGCTCCGGCGTGCTTACTAGACAATATTCTTTCCTGTCGATTCCAGTCAGCCCCTTTTTATAGGTTTTTTCACGCTTTCGTGAAATGCTCTGCAATGATAACTACTTTTTGGGAGATTTTGTTCCGGGAGGGGGGAGAAGTTTTGAGGTTTGGGGTTTGGGTTGTTTAGGGAGGCGTATCTGGATGTCGTATGGATGTCGTATCTGGACGGGACGTCCAAACTAACAATCCAAACTGACGGTTCCAACTAACTGACGGTTCAGCCGAGCGGAGGGGAGCAAAAAAAATCGCCTCGGAACGTCAGTCCCGGGCGATTCAATTGAGAAATTCCAAAAAACTAAATAGAGCTAATTAATCACAAATTCTTTGTTGATGGTTATCCCATCCGCAGTTTCTAGTTTGAGTATATACGTGTGGCTCTTATTCAGTTGATCGAGATTTACTTCGTAGATGGTAGAAGGCAGCAAATCGCTGAGGTCTTCTTCCATTACGATCTCCTCATTCTGGAATATACTTATTTTGGTAAACTGGCTCTTCATGGCCGCAAAGTCAATGAATAGCAGCGTGTTTTCGTAATCGGAAAAGAATAATTTGGAAAATTCGGAAGCAGGTACGGTTCCGGTGGGTGGATTGGTTGGATTGCCGGCAAAGTTATGCAACGAGCAAATCATACAGGTCGCAAAGACCAGGGTACGTAATTTCATTATTGTGTATTCTATGGTTATGTATAAAAAGTCAATTTCAGTATCAGAGGGAAAATGCGGGGAAGTGGTACGTGGAGGGAAGGTTCCGGGAGAGATGAATTATCAGGAACAATTTTAGTTAGGCAAGTTCCATGCCATTTCTATGGATTTGTGACAAGTTTCCGGTCCTTCGGGCTGCGATGACGCCTCGCCGGATCGTTACTTGTGTGAATTAATACTATTTTTACGGTTTGTTTTCTTTTTTAGTAAAAAAATATTCCTTATGAAAATTGGTATTATTCGCGAAGAAAAAAATCCACCGGATTCCCGCGTTCCGTTAAATCCCGTTCAGTGTCGTAGACTGATGGAAAATCATCCAATAGAAATAGTAGTGGCTCCCGCTCCTACCCGCTGTTTTAAAGACGAAGAATATTCCGCCGAAGGCATTAAGATGCAGACTGACCTTACGGATTGCGACGTATTGATGGGGGTAAAAGAGGTTCCTCCTTCTGCGTTGATCCCGGATAAAATTTATTTTTTCTTTTCTCATACCATTAAAGAGCAACCTTATAATCGTCATCTGTTACAGACCATTCTTAAAAAGAATATCCAGTTGATTGACTACGAGGTGCTGACCAACGACAACAGGCAGCGGTTGATTGCTTTCGGGGTCTTTGCGGGAATGGTGGGTGCGCATAACGGCGTAATGACGTACGGACGCCGGACGGGTGATTTTGAACTGGCGCGTATGAATAGCTTTTTTGATTACGCGGCGGCGAAAGCTGCTTACGCAAAGATGAAGCTGCCGGCCTTCCGCACCGTACTGACGGGAACCGGACGGGTGGCTTCGGGTGCAGCTAGCGTACTCGAAGATATGGGTATACGACGGGTAACTCCCACCGATTATCTCAATAATAGTTACGAAGAGGCAGTTTTTACGCAACTGGCTTGCGGGGATTACGTAGCCAGAAGGGATGGAAAGGATTTTGAAAATGTAGATTTTTATGAAAATCCTGGTGAGTTTAAAAGTATTTTTCTTCCCTATGCCCGCCGTAGTGATTTGATGATCAATGGTATTTACTGGGATAATGCGGCTCCGGCGTTTTTTAGCAAGGAGGAAATGCGCCAGCCCGACTTCGGAATTAAAGTAATTGCCGATGTTACTTGTGATATTGCTCCGGTGGCTTCTATTCCAGCGACAATCAAAGCATCGACGATTGCGGATCCGATTTTTGGCTACGATCCGGCTACGGGAAGGGAGGCTGCTCCGCATCAATCACATATAATAGATATGATGACCATTGACAACCTGCCCAACGAACTACCTAGAGATGCATCTACTGCTTTTGGTCAGCAATTCACGGATCATATTATTGGCGCTTTGCTGGAGAAGGAAAATAATCCGATTATTCAACGGGCCAGTATTACTAAAAACGGAAAATTAGGGCCTTATTTTAAATATTTAACCGAATATGTAAATAAATTTGCTTGAAAATACATTGTTATGGCCTGATAAACCCAACTGTTAAATAAATCATAAAAGCCTTGTAATCAAATAGATAAACTGATTACAAGGCTTTTTTAATTAAAAATACCATGTTCATTTTATACAACTTAATGCGCTTTGCGATCCTTTTGTCTGTTTTACCTTTACCATTGTAATCAAGCAAAAACAATTTTTAAAACTTAAAAACTTATTGTCATGAAAAACAAAAAAATGAACATCCAGGATCTTAAAAACAATGCTAACGCTCTTCCTACCAACGACCTTCAGAGAATCAAAGGAGGAAAAAGTGAGCCACCCCCATTCGGTGCTTACGGATTGAGCGAGCCACCTCCGTTCGGTGCTGAATTTTAATTTTGAGCATACGCTCTATTCATAAGGTACTTTATACCGACTTTCTTTCTTAGCAAAAAACAATTTTTAAAACTTACA